>JAAHGR010000734.1 GCA_010672425.1 Symploca sp. SIO2E6 | reverse complement strand
TCTGATCGCTTTGTCGATGATCCCAAGAAGTTTGTTACTGTGGGAGAGGTAGTGAAAGTGCAGGTAATGGAAGTTAACGAAAAATTGAAACGTATCAGTCTTTCGATGCGAGCCTGTAATGAGCCTTAGAAGGCAGGAGGCTCCGAGGGAAGAAAGAAGGTTGCAAGGTATTCGGGAATTATAACTGTTTATCCTTTCCTTGATATAACCCCTAACACCTAACACCTAACACCTATGCCAACCAAAAATTACGACTTATTCAGCAGACCCTAATTAGGAGCCATTGTTGTCCATCCCATGACCCTGTTGTCAATTTTGAACAGCAGTGAGTCGGCTAATCCTAGGTGATGAGCCGCTAGTAGCAGGGGAAAGAATTGACTCATACTAGGTTCAAGGGCATTGGGGCAATCAGCAAAATCCAGACACAGTACAGTAGAACGGTCCCAAAGATCCCGAAAAACTCTACACTGTTGGGGGAGACCGACTACTAGCAAGCGAAATCGGTTAAGCGCAGCTTTCTCTAAATCGGCACTCGTGTAATTGAGTGGAGAGTTTCTGTATGCCATAGTGGGCCTCCTGTTGACAACGCGATCGCAATTTTACTCTTGTGATACCTTCATGATGACATAGTGGGTTTCCAGTCAATGTAATTGAATCGACTCTAAACTGGTACTTAAATCACAATCTACTTTGTAAAGGAGTATTCCCTAATTGATATCGGCTCATAGCTAGCTTCCTCGAGCAGCTTCTGTACCTCTTCATCAGTTGTTTGCGAAAAGTCATCGTACCAAAGGCTAATGGAATGGAGGTGCTTGGGCATTTGGAGACAAACAACTTTGTCTACCTCTACTTTCAGTCCCTGGCAGACTAATGGATGTACTACGGGTACAGCAACAATAATGCCTTCAGGCTGTTGCTGCTGTAAGAGGGTAATTGCAGCGCGTAGGGTTGAACCAGTAGCAATGCCATCATCTACCAAAATGACCCTACGATGGTGTACTCTAGGGAGAGGACGGCAACCCCGGAAAAGGCGATCGCGCCGCTCTAATTCTTGCTGTTCTTCAGCAGTGACTTGAGCAATCACTTCCTGAGAAATGCCTCGCCATTGCACCACCTCTTCGTTGAGTACCCTGACACCACCCATTGCAATGGCTCCCATTGCTAACTCTCTGTAACTCGGTATTCCAAGCTTCCGTACTAGGCAAATATCCAATGGCATCTTGAGTGCCTTAGCTACTTCAAACGCTACTGGCACACCCCCACGGGGAAGCGCCAATACCAGTACGTCGGAGCAGTTAGTATAAGCTGTGAGCTTTTTCGCCAGCAGCTGACCTGCTTCTGTCCGATTATGCAATCGCTCTGTCATCAGGATCACCTCCCTTGCCTTAATCAGAAAAACAGAAGTCAAGGTGCACCATACTCAGCCTGTAATGCGTCATCATTGTCATCTGCAATGGTTGCTACTACAGTAATCGCACGAGAAATTTCTCCAGGAGACAGTTCTGCGACTGTTCGTGTAGAAAGCACTACTATTTGGCTCTCAACAATGCCGAAACAGGCTTCAAAGGTGTCAGACCAATTCATTTCCAGCAGCTTACGCATCAACTGTGGCTCATTATTAGCAGGGAGTTGTAATACTGAAGACGAAACTGTAAAAGTGTCATCGTCGGTGACACCAGTTAGTTGGACGAATACTTCGACGCTGCCATACTTAAACTTCCATAAAAAGCCTCCTTCGCTATGGCTCACCATAGCAGTGTTTTCTTGATCTAGGCTGGAGATCACAGTTTCAATTGTATCTACATAGTTGACAGTTGTACTCTCTTCTATCAACTCAGTGGCAGCTATATCTGGTGTTGACAAGCTTTCGGTGGAGACTGTTGTCGGATTAGGCTGTTGGGTACTCATCTTGAAAACTCAGCTTTAAGGATGAAGGATAAAGTACGAATGATGGATTAATAATCCTTCCATACTTCATCCTGACAGAATTTGTGCCTTTATTAATGCGTCTTACTTATGAGCATTGAAATTAATGATACTGTGGACAAATAAACCGAGGGGTCTGACCCCTCACCCTGGATGAATTTTGAATTGTGAATGCAAGAATTCGCCGTTAGGCGCTCATTACTTCAAAAAAGCCTTCCCTACTTCGTTCCATAAATCTCCTGAAGTTGCTTGCAAGCTTGAGCGATCGCGTCAATACTACCACTATTGACAAAGCCGTAATAATCCAACACATAAACCCGGTCATTTTGTACTGCTTTCAGCTCTTTCCAGAAGGGTTCTGATTTAAATTCATCTAGGTTTTGTCCTTCCACATTAACCAAAATTAATACCTCTGGATTGGACTCTAACACTTTTTCAGGAGAGAGGGTGACATAGCCTTGGATTGGGCTTTTTCCCTGTAAATCAGCTACTAAATTGGCTGCACCAAATTGCGTTAGTAGATCCCCTGCCCAACTGTTTTTGTTGGGAGAAAGCAAGGGTTGACGACTTACCAATACCAATGTAGAAGTTTGTTGTGGTGAGGTTTGGGCAGGTAAACACTGTTGATAATTCTCCAGCAACGGTTCTGGATCTGCTTTAATAGTTGTGGCTAGGGTTCGTGTTAGTTCCTCTAGCGATCGCCAGCTATCTAACTTAGTTGTAATCATCTCTATATCCAGAGATTGCAGTTTGTCAAGCACTTGATCGTGAAATCCGACTGCACCAATTACTAAATCAGGTTCTAGGGCAACGATTTTTTCCAGGTTAGGCTGAGTGCGTCCTTTGCTGACACGAGTAATATCTTGGAGAGCCTCATTGTTATCGAGTAACCGACTGCTCGTCATGCCCACTAGCTTAGTTGAATCCAGACGATAAATAATGTCTGCGGTAATGGGGGTCAGAGCTACCACACGGGTTGCCGTAGAAGCAGAACTAGTGGCAGAATTGGTTGTTCCATCAGTAGTTGCGGAATTGGTTGTTCCATCAGTAGTTGGGGATGGGTTACAGCCTAAAGGCAACAACATGAGCAAAATAAGAATAAGATGAAATGGCTTCATATGTTAGGTCTTAGGTCTTAGGTCTTAGGTCTTAGGTGTTAGATCTTAGCCTCCCACGGACGCTATCGCATCCGCTACGAAGGGAAGAAACAAGCAAAATCCTCTTCCCTCCTGCCTCGGAACCTCGGAGCCTCGGAGCCTTGTTTCTTAAAAGGTCTTAGGTGGTAGGCAAACGTATTCCCAATTCCCAATTCCCAATTCCCAATTCCCAATTCCCGATTCCCAATTCCCAATTCCCAATTCCCAATTCCCAATTCCCAATTCCCAATTCCCAATTCTCAATTCTCAATTCTGTTCCCTACTTCCAATTTAATCGGATTTAGAGGACAAACTTGAAGACCTACAGGTGTTTGTAAAATTGTGGCATCAATACCAAAAATTGCCGCAAGATTTTTAGGGGTGAGCACATCTGTGGGTACACCTAGATGGTATAATTGCCCTGCTTTGAGTAAGGCCAAGCGATCGCTATATCGAGCGGCTAAGTTCACATCATGCAGTACGGTAATGATAGCAATATTCTGATGCTGATTCAGGTGTTTCAAGAGTTCTAACAATTCCAGTTGGTAACGCAAATCCAGATAGGTAGTGGGTTCATCTAGCAGCAATACCTGAGGAGCCTGTGCCAAGGCTAATGCCAGAAAAGCCCTCTGGCGCTCACCTCCGGAAAGCTGCTCTACAGGGCGATTACTATAAGTCACTAATTCTGTAG
>JAAHGR010000733.1 GCA_010672425.1 Symploca sp. SIO2E6 | reverse complement strand
TCCCAATTCCCAATTCCCAATTCCCAATTCCCAATTCCCAATTCCCAATTCCCAATTCCCAATTCCCAATTCCCAATTCCCAATTCCCAATTCCCAATTCCCAATTCCCTATGTTTAATAATTTCTTACCACCTGAAATTGCTGATTTGACTGAATCTACCTCGATCGCTCTTGCTGAAGGTATTGAACAAACTCAGCTGTTAACTTCTTTGAGTACACAACCAATTGCCACAACTTATGTGCATCAGGGTAGTAGTGGAACGCCGATTTTGTTACTCCATGGCTTTGATAGTTCTGTGCTAGAATTTCGTCGTTTGTTACCATTGTTAGCGGCGAAAAATGAAACCTGGGCAGTGGATTTATTGGGTTTTGGCTTTACGGAAAGATTAGCAGGAATTGCTTTTAATCCAGCAACCATTAAGACCCATCTCTACTATTTTTGGAAAACTCTGATTGACCAACCAGTGATTTTAGTTGGTGCTTCGATGGGAGGAGCAGTAGCTATTGATTTTGTTCTAGATTATCCAGATTCTGTGCAGCAGTTGGTGTTGCTTGACAGCGCTGGCTATAGTGCAGGGCCAGCAATGGGTAAATTTTTGTTTTGGCCTTTCGATGCCTTGGCTGTGGAATTTTTGCGCCTGCCTCAAGTGCGTGCAAAAATTAATCAAGCTGCTTATGTTAACCAGAATCTCGTGACCCCTGATGCTAGGTTATGTGCGGCACTACATCTGAAAGTGCCTGGTTGGCATCAAGCATTGAAAGCTTTTACCAAAAGTGGAGGGTATGGTTCTTTTCAGGCACAACTAGACCAAATTGAGCAGCCAACCCTGATTTTATGGGGGGAAAATGACCAGATTTTGGGTACTGATGATGGGTACAAGTTTCAGGAAGCGATCACATCTTCTCGACTAATTTGGCTCAAAGATTGTGGTCATGTCCCTCATCTTGAACAACCTCAGATAACGGCTGAGTGTGTTTTGGAATTTAGAATTTAGATTTGGGAATGGGGAATTGGGGAAAGTCTGTCCTATAGGAAATTCATTCTCCATTTTTTAAAAATAGCACAAAACGACAGCGTCTCAACTCCAGTTAGTTCAGACTGCTATGATCGCGTATTCCTGATCCTTGTCTAATTTTCCGATATCGACATCATTCTTAGGGGCGGGTTTACGGAGTACCTATCCCATTCTACCAGCAACTGTACCTCCAAAACCCGCCCTGGGATATGCTATTGCCTACAGCACCAGCTTACACTGATCGCTTTTTTTGTTCCTTATCGAATTTAAGGATAAAATTCGCTTTCACCTCGATGAGCAAGTTGATCCTGAAATTGCTTCACAACATCGCTTTCCTGCCTCATCGCTTAGCGAGGAATTGGAACAGATGAGCGATCGCGATTGCCTGGAGAATCTTCAAAGATTGCCCCTCGCTTTATTAGGTCAAGCTTCATCTCCTTGGAGATTCCTACACTACCTCCAAACCGAGCACCACTCAGATAAGCACCACTCAGGTCAGCGCTAATCAGGTCAGCGCTAATCAGGTTGGCAGCAATCAGGGTAGCACCACTCAAATCAGCACCACTCAGATCAGCACCCATAAGGCCAGCACCACTCAGATCAGCGCGACTCAGGCCAGCACCACTCAGGTTGGCACCACTCAGGTTGGCACCCCCCAGGTCAGCACCCATCAGGTCAGCACCAGTCAGGCCAGCGCTACTCAGGTCAGCACCCATAAGGCCAGCACCCATCAGGTCAGCACCCATCAGGTCAGCACCCATCAGGTTGGCACCAATCAGGTTAGCACCCATCAGGTCAGCACCCATCAGGTCGGCACTCATCAAGTTGGCATTCATCAGGTCGGCACTCATCAAGTTGGCATCTCTCAATTTGGCATCTCTGAGATCTCGGTCTTGAGTTGGCCGATTGAGAATTTTCCAGACTAGACGCCACTTGGAATTGAGTTGGGTTGCCTTATTAATCTTGGCATCAATCAGGTTAGCACCACTCAGGTCAGCACCACTCAGGTCAGCACCTCTCAGGTCAGCACCACTCAGGTCAGCACCACTCAGGTCAGCACCTCTCAGGTTGGCATCTCTCAGGTTGATACCTCTGAGATCTCGGTCTTGAGTTGGCTGATTGAGAATTTTCCAGACTAGACGCCATTTGTAATTGAGTTGGGTTGCCTCATTAATCTTGGCATTAATCAAGTTGGCATCACTCAGGTTGGCATTAATCAGGTTGGCACCTCTCAGGTCAGCATCACTCAGGTTGGCACCTCTCAGGTCAGCATCACTCAGGTTGGCACCTCTCAGGTCAGCATCACTCAGGTTGACACCTCTGAGATCTAGGTCTTGAGTTGGCTGATTGAGAATTTTCCAGACTAGACGCCACTTATTATCAAGTTGGGTTGCCTCATTAATCTTGGCACGATTCAGGTCAGCACCAATCAGGAAGGCACAACTCAGGTCAGCACCAATCAGGTTGGCGTTACTCAGATTGGCACAACTCAGGAATGCACCACTTAGGTCAGCATCAATCAGGTTGGCGTTACTCAGATTGGCATCACTCAGGTTAGCACCACTCAGGTTAGCACCTCTTAGGTCAGCATTACTCAGGTGGGCACGACTCAGGTGGGCACGACTCAGGTCAGTACCTCTCAGTTCTCGGTCTTGAGTTGGCTGATTGAGAACTTTCCAGACTAGACGCCACTTATCATCGAGTTGGGTTTCCTCATTAATCTTGGCACGATTCAGGTCAGCACCTCTCAGGTCAGCACCTCTTAGGTTGACGTTACTCAGATTGGCAAGACTCAGATTGGCACGACTTAGGTTGGCATCACTCAGGTCAACACCTCTCAAGTCAGCATCACTCAGGTCAGTACCTCTCAAGTCAGCATTACTCAAGTGGGCACGACTCAGGAAGGCATCACTCAGATTGGCACGACTTAGGTCAGCACTACTCAGGAAGGAATTACTCAGGAAGGAATTACTCAGATTGGCACGACTCAGGAAGGCATCAATCAGATCCGCACGACTCAGGTTAGCACGACTCAGGTTGGCATCAATCAGATCCGCACGACTCAGGTTGGCACGACTCAGGTTGGCATCAATCAGATCCGCACGACTCAGGAAGGCATCAATCAGATCCGCACGACTCAGATTAGCACGACTTAGGTTAGCACGACTCAGATTGGCACGACTCAGATTGGCACGACTCAGATTGGCATCACTCAGGTCAGCACCTCTTAGATCTCGGTCTTGAGTTGGCTGATTGAGAATTTTCCAGACTAGACGCCACTTATCATCAAGTTGGGTTGCCTCATTAATCTTGGCACGATTCAGGTCAGCATTACTCAGATCGGCATTACTCAGATCGGCATTACTCAGGTCAGCATTACTCAGGTCAGCATTACTCAGGTCAGCACCACTCAGATTGGCATTACTCAGGTTGGCATTACTTAGATTATCTCCACTGAGATCCGCACCACTAAGATCTGCGCCAATATAGTCGGAGGCCAGACTCAGCCCAGCAATCTTCGCTAACTCTGATAGCTTTCCTGTTGGTTCATTATCAATTGCTTGGAAAAGATTGCCAAGTTCTTCAGGAGATAACGGCTGAGTCATATTGCAATACCATCTTACTCAAATAGTCTTTTAGTTTTGGTTCTACAACTTTCTTGAAAAATGCACGGCGTTTGGTTTCTATTACCTGGGGTTTATCATTATCATTCCATGCTCCTTCTTGGGCTGTGATTTTTGA
>JAAHGR010000732.1 GCA_010672425.1 Symploca sp. SIO2E6 | reverse complement strand
TGTTTGTTGTTTGGGAATTGGTGCATTTAACGTCTCCCTTGTCTCCCTTGTCTCCCCCATCTCCCCCATCCCCCCATCTCCCCATCTCCCCATCTCCGCGTCCCTGCGTCCCCGCGTCCCCGCGTCCTCCTCATCTCCCTCAACAGCTTGCAGATGCAGCGCCGCCTCTAGGAGGGATTTGGTATACTCATGGCTCGGTTGTTGCAGAATAGTTTCTACGGCTCCGGTTTCCACAATCTTTCCCCTATACATGACGGCAATCTTTTGGCAATATTTCCCTACCATGGCCAAATCATGAGAAATCAGCAATAAAGCCATGTCCCGTTCTTCGCAAAGTCCAGTTAGTTCGTGTAAAATCTGTGCAGCCACAGTAACATCCAGGCTAGTGGTTGGTTCATCTGCTACAATTAGCTTGGGGTTGAGCAACAGTGCTAAAGCGATCGCTACTCGTTGTCGCATTCCACCACTAAACTCGTGGGGATACTGATCCCAACGGTTTTCCGGAATCTTAACAGCTTTTAGAGTCTCAATCGCTCGCTCTTTACTTTGGCGTCGTGATAGTTGAGGTTGATGTGCTCTTAGGGTTTCAATACAATGTTCCCCAATCGTCATCAGGGGATCTAAGCGAGTCATGGGATCTTGAAATACTAGAGCGATAGCTTCCCCACGAAATTGGCGTAGTTGGCTAGAGTTCAAATCAAAAACCGACTTTCCGGCAAATTCTACCTGTCCCTCAATTTTTGTAGCAGGGGGTAACAACCGCATGGCTGCTCTACCCAGGGTTGACTTACCACAACCAGATTCCCCGACTAATCCCAAGCGTTCCCCTGGCTCTAAGGTGAAAGAGACACCATCTACAGCCCAGCTAAACTTCGTCCCTGACTGGCTACTGGGATAGGCAACCCGCAAGTTTTCTACATGAAAGAGGGATTGAGTCATTGATGGTTGAATTGTTAAATTGTTAAATTGTTAATTGTTAGGTGATTGTAGATTAACTGCCACTCGTCGCATCATATAGGCTACGCCAAAATCTCCATTGGGGTGTTGTTCTAACTCCTCAGTAAGTTCAAATACTCGCTGAGCCAGTAATGGTCCTAATTTTTCGATGGTTGCTTGACGCTCTTGCTCGACAGATTGTTGCGCTCGCATTTGTGTTTGCCATTCATGGGAAAACAGTTGCTCAATGGTTGTGTGCAATCCCAACTGTTTTAAAACTTCCCACTCACCGTGATCACACCAAATCCCTCGACATTCCTGACACCGCTCTAAATAAAAGGGTGTTGGGAGGTTGACTTTAGCACGGGATAGATAACGTCGGCATTCTGGACACAGTGCTGCTTTGGTATCGAAGGGAGATTGTACAAAATCTACATTGAGTCCAGCAGAGAGTAAATCTAAGGCTATTGGATAGTTGGGTTGCTCAGCCTGCCAGGTTTCGTATTCAGCAGCAGGAACCCAAAAGCCTTTGCACTCGTGGCAGTACTTCACGCTCAATTTTTGGTCGAGGATGCCTTCCTCTAAGTTTACCGTCTTACATTTAGGACATTGCACAGATCTTTCTTCCCCGAAAAGCCCAGTTTAACTATACTTAATGTACAAGAAGGGAAGAAATGTGCCTACCCCATTCGGTGAAGATAAGACAAGGAGGACAAGGAGGGAAAGTAGACATATGTTGATTTTTCACGGAATTACTGGGCATTTGTTGCATCTCTTGATTTTTGACAACCGAACAATAATTTGTACTGCTTTCCTTCCTTGTCTTCTTGTCTACCTTGTCCTCCTTGTCTTGTCCCAACCTGACAGGAAAAAACCTACCCTTGTAAAAATTATTCTAGAAGTTATACTGGGAGAGGGTTTCAAAACCCTTGCCCCACTCGCTGGGAAAATCGATTTAATGGAAACCTTACCATGCCTTCAAATCCTTTTCGTCCCTCGGTTGCTGCCTGTACATTTGCTCTGGTATTGTTGGTAATCGCAGGTGTTGCGATCGCTTACTCCTCGAAGAGGGAGAATAGGCAGGTTAAGGAGTCCAGCAGTGTTGGTGAGGAAGGTGGAAGTCCGACAGAAACAGTTGCTGGTGGTGATCCGGACAAACAGAGAAAGACCTTAGATTGCAGCATTGTACCTGAACACCTGGGAGCAGGGGGAAATTTAGAGAATGTCGCCGACAACCAAAATCTTGAGGTGAACACACAAAAGGCGGGTGGTATAGCTGGAGATGGCGGCTTAATATCGCTGGGGAGTTCCAGCAACCACAAGCGCGAGAAACTGCGAGTTATTGTAACTACAGATGGGGAAAGGGATGACAAGAATTCCTTTTCCCGCTTTCTTCTTTACGTTAATGATTTTGATGTTGAAGGTCTGGTTTACACTAACTCAGTTTGGCATCCCAAAGGTAACGGTACAACCTGGATGAGGGATCAGATTGATGAGTACGCCAAGGTGTTCAACAACCTTCGTAAACACGATCCCGAATACCCAACCCCAGCATCGCTGAAGGCAGTGTTGAAGGTAGGAAACCTGGAAGAGTTTGGTATAGAAGCAGTGGGTGCGGGTAAGGATACCCCTGGTTCTGACCACATTGTTTCTCTCCTGCTTGATGATGATCCTCGTCCCCTCTGGGTTCACGCCTGGGGTGGTGTCAACAATATTGCTCAGGCACTCTATCGCCTGCGTGAGTCACATCCGAAGCAATTAGACGCGGCTCTCGACAAAATCCGAATTTACGCGATTGCTAGTCAAGATGATATCTGGCAATGGATCGGCTGCAACTTCCCTACAGCACAGTTTATTCAGAACAACCATCAATTCTGGCGTGTCATTGCCTATGATCATGACCGCAAAAATCCTGTGCAAAACCATCCGGTCTTTGGTTCCCGATGGCTAAGAGAGAACATAACTACTGGACACGGCCCCCTCAGTGCTCAATACTTTTCCGATGTACAGGAGGAGGGAGACTCACCAGCCTTCTTTCACATGATCAATACGGGACTCCGCAGCGCGGAATCACCGGATTTTGGTGGATGGGGTGGCAGATTTGCCCGTGAGCAGAATAACTATTGGACAGACACCTCCGATGATTACCCGGGGGACAGTGAACTTGCTCTGGACAAACCTCTGTGGCGTTGGATTGTTCAGATCTCCCTCGATTGGCAGGCTCGAGCCGATTGGGCGCTCAAAAGTTTTGAGGAGGCTAATCACCATCCAATCGTAAATCTCGGTCATGCTCAGGACTTGACGGTTTCCCCTGGAGAGCAAGTTTCATTGATTGCCAAGGCAACTGATCCTGATGGTGATGGTCTTACATACGAGTGGTGGCGCTACTACGAAGCCGACTCCTACGATGGAAAGGTCAAGATTAGGGACGCTTCCTCGGCTCAAGCTAGTTTTGTTGCTCCTGATGCTAGAGGGCAAGATCTGCACCTGATTGTCACGGTAACTGACAACGGGAATCCACCGCTACAGCGCTATCGGCGAGTGATTGTCTCGATTCGTTAAGCAAAACCCCCAAGATCCCCGACTTCTTAATTGAACCGATAATTAACTCAGGCATTCCGGAAGAAGAAGTCGGGGATCTAGAATCTGGTGCCGTGGGCAATTTAGGTTGACAATATTGCTGATTTGCGACTATTATTTTACAATGGTAAAATATGCGCACATATATGGTGGTTAATAACTGATTTTTTTGGGCATACTCCTCTAAGAGGTTGTATCAAGATAGATATGCTCTATAGTGTTATTGCGATTGCGGATAGTAGTAGCGAAT
>JAAHGR010000731.1 GCA_010672425.1 Symploca sp. SIO2E6 | reverse complement strand
TGATGATTTCGCCATTTTTCTTGAGTTATTACTACTGACAGTTGTGCATCTTCTATCAGGTAATTGAGGCGGGATGGAGGATAGCTGGGGTCAAGTGGCACATAAGCGCCTCCAGCTTTGAGTATGGCTAACAAACCTACCACCATCTCCACTGAACGCTCGACACAAATACCTACTAGCATTTCTGGTAGGACTCCCAACCTTTGCAAGTAGTGAGCTAGTTGATTGGCTTGACTATTCAACTGGGAGTAAGTTAGTTGTTGCTCTTCAAAGACTACGGCTATTGCCTCCGGGGTTTTCTCTACTTGAGCTTCAAATAACTCATGGATACATTGCTCAGCAGGATAATTGGTTTTGGTGTTGTTCCATGCCACCAGTATCTGGTGTAGCTCTGACGATCTCATCAAAGGCAACTGCAATACCTTCTGTTCAGGATCACTAACCACCGCTTCTAATAAATTCTGGAAATGTCCCATCATCCGGGCTATTGTGTCTGGCTTAAAAATATCTGTGCTGTAGAGACAATAAGCTTCTAGCCCTGATGAAACTTCCAAAAAATGAATTTCCAAATCGAACCTAGTGAAATCAAAATCAAATGCCATTTGACTCACCCTTAAGCCAGGTAGATTCCAAGCCTCCATTTTGCTATTTTGGAGGGCAAACGCTACCTGTACTAAAGGGTTGTGACTTAAGTTCCTTTCTATATCTAGCTCTTCTACTAGCTTCTCAAACGGTAAATCCTGGTGAGTATATGCTTCTAAAGTGGTTTTTTGTACCTGATTTAATAGTTCTCTGAAAGTTGGGTTATCTGACAAGTTAGCTCGCAACACCAGGGTATTAACAAACATACCAATCAAAGGTTCAATTTCCTCTTGGTTGCGGTTAGCAATAGGAGAACCTACTACTAGATCAGACTGACCACTGTAACGTGATAGTAAAATAAAAAATGCAGCCAGCAGAGTCATAAATAATGTACTTTCTGACTCTTGGCCTAACTGTCTGAGTTTTTGAGTTAAATTGAGGTCAAGCTGAAAATATTCCATCCCACCCTTAAAAGTGGGTTCAGCAGGACGGGGGTAGTCAATGGGAAGTTCAATCACTGGGGAAACTCCAGCCAACTGTTGTTTCCAATAATTGAGTTGTTTGTCAAATACCTCTCCTGTAAGCCATTGTCGTTGCCAGTGAGCGAAGTCTATGTACTGAATGGGTAGTTCTGGTAAAAGAGAAGGTTTTCCCTGACAAAAAGCTTCATAGATACTGGATAGTTCTCGAACTAAAACCCCTAGAGACCAATGATCGCAAATAATGTGATGCATTGTTATCAGCAGCACATGGCGTTCTGAGTCAAGTCGCAACAAAGTAACTCGTAGCACAAGACCTTGAGCTAGGTCAAATAGTGCCATAGCTTCCTGTTTGACTAATTGCTTAACCTTTTCTGACTGCTCCTGGGTTGATTCGCTATCTTCCAAATCTACCACTGGCAGTGTCAGGTTGGTTACTGGAGCAACTATCTGTACAGGTTTTCCATTTATTTCTGAGAAGGTCGTTCGTAAGGTTTCATGGCGTTGGACAATTTGGTTGAGACTTTGCTCCAAAGCTGCCGAGTTTAAAAGACCGCTCAGATTGAGAGCAATTGGAACATTGTAAGAACAATGATTGGGATATAGCTTGTTCAAAAACCATAGCCTTTCCTGAGCAAAGGATAAAGGGAGTTTTCCCTCCCTAGAAATTTGTTGAATCGGCGTAGCTGATGGTTTTTGATTTGTGTACGCCTGACGCAGAAAATCGATGATTTCTGTTTTGCGCTTAACTAGATCCTGTTTCAGTTCCGGTGTCATTACTCCCTTCGGAGCATGACAGCCCAGTTGCTCTTGATCTATCCAAAGTTTGATACCTAGATTTTGCAGGTAAGATACAAATTCAACTGTTTTCATAACAAAAATGCCTCATATTCTTCAGTTTCATAAATTAATGTGGTCTTATCCCGGACAACTTGACGCATCACTTCAAGGTTTTGGGCTATGCAAGCAATAGTCGGATACTCAAATAAAAGCTGTAAGCTCAGTTCGTTATCAAAAGCTTTTCCTATCCGAGACACAACTTGAGTCGCCAATAGTGAATTACCCCCCAAGACAAAGAAATTATCATAGATGCCTATCTGGGACACCCCTAGTACCTCCTGCCAAATTTGAGAGAGTTGACGTTCCACCTCATTTCTGGGCTTCACCCGTTGTTGAGTTTTCCGGCCTAAATTACTCTCTAATAACAGTTCGGTATCAATTTCTCCAGTCTCAGTTAGTGGCATTTGTGGCAGTTGTACTAAAGTACAACTACTGGGTTTTCCTACCACATCCCATACCTGAGGTTCTGATAAACTAACATCAGGTTGACCTTTGCCATTGGTGGAAAAGTAAGCTGTTAACTGTTGCAGACTATCTGATGGAGTAGTAAACCTACGGATATTGAGATTACTACCATCCAAACCCACCATCAACTCAGCTGGAGCATGGCATAAACTAGCTAATAGTGAAGACATGCCTTGAGATAATTCCACTGGTAAATAGCCCTTAGCCTCACTCAGTTGCTTCATCTGATAACCCCGACTCATCCCCATTTCATCCCACATACTCCAAGCCAGACAATAGCTGTTTAACTGACCCTTTTGACGTTGATATTGGGAAAAACTGTCCAAGAAACTATTGGCTGCTGCATAAGCACCCACCGTGGTACCACCAAAGAAACCATTAATCGAGGAAAAGTTGATAAACAAGCTGTTGGGTTGTTTTTCTACCAATTGATGTAACACCCAACTACCTAAGAGTTTTGGATTCAAAACCTGAGCCAAACTCTCCTGGGTTTCCGACCTCAACAAACGTTCCTGCATCAACCCTGCTAAATGAATTACCCCATCAAGTTGACTGTGCCATGCAGATAAAGTTTGTTGCACCACCTGTTGCACTGCGGTGAGATGACAGATATCTACTGCTTGGTAAATCACTTCCCCACCAAGCTGCTGCAACTGTTGGTAGGCTGTAATTTTCTCTGCTAGTTTACCACCTTGCTGTAGATAAGTCTCCCAAGATTCTTTCTCAGGTAAAGGAGTACGACCTAAAAGCAGCAGTTTAGCTTGATAATGTTGCAAGAGATATTTGGCAATTTCCACACCAATTCCTCCTAAACCCCCACTGATGAGGTAAGTGCCTCCAGTGCGGAATGGTAATGGTTGTTTGGGTAACTCCGGTAAGTTTAGTTTCTCCAAACCCGATACCCAACGCTCTCCATTCCGATAAGCGACTTCCGAGTCCTTGGCATCAATAGTTAGTTCCTCAAGTATCCGATTGCTATTGACTTCTAATGAGTCTAAGGGTAAATCCAGATGGCGACAGTGCCAGTGGGGCATTTCCTGGGGAATGGTTTTCAACAAACCTGATACCGTGGCTTTGGCGTAGGCAATCGGTTCTTGGGAATTGAGAGCTTGACTATGACTGGCGACATAAAGCAGTCGCACTGGATCATCTGGGCTCTGGTTACCGAAGGTTTGTAGGAGTAATAAAAGGCTGTAAATGCCAGTTTTTTGTGTTGCTTCTAGACTTTCGGTGTGAGGGATTTCTCCTGGATATTCCTGATAATGCCACAGATGCACAATCGCTCCGATTTTAAGGTTATCTGCTACCAGAGATTGGTACAACTGTTGATATTGTTCTCGCTTATCTGGAGCGATTATATAGTGATTGTCATTGATTTTGGTAAAAGTATTTCCTGACTCTACCT
>JAAHGR010000730.1 GCA_010672425.1 Symploca sp. SIO2E6 | reverse complement strand
GGATGAATTGCGTCCAACATTGGATGTAGATTGTGTAGTTGAGATTTCTACACGAAGGGAGTATTATGCTTTGTCAGAATAAATAGACAACTGTTGTGCAAAACAGGCTGTAAGCCTGTTCCACGGCAGTAGTGAATAATTGGGAATAAACAAGCGATCGCTATTCTTTCAAGAGATGTTACCACCACTGTAGTGCGAGCATCTTGCTCGCTTATAGCATCTTGCTCGCTTCTATGTAATTCATCACTTGCTCACTTCCATGTAATTCATCACTTGCTCACTTCCATGTAATTCATCACTTGCTCACTTCCATGTAATTCATCAGGCGATCGCTAAATTTTAGTCTACAATAGTAGAATGTCCTCAGCTATAAGCACCCCAGCCATCAGCAATACGGCTCCAACTCTTACAAACAACAAACAACCAACAACAAACAACCAACAACCAACAACAACCAACAAACAACAAACAACAAACAACAAACAACAAACAACAAACAACAAATGAAATCCCAAGTAGTGGTAATTGGCGCAGGGATTGGTGGTTTGACAGCGGGAGCACTTCTGGCTCGTCGGGGTTATCAGGTGTTAGTTTTAGATCAAGCAACCGTACCAGGGGGATGTGCTTCCACCTTCAGGCGTCGTGGTTTTACCTTTGATGTTGGCGCTACTCAGGTTGCTGGTTTAGAAACTGGTGGTATTCATCAACGGATTTTTGAGGAGTTAGCTATTGATTTACCGGAGGCGACAAATTGTGATCCTGCTTGTGCTGTGTTTCTACCGGGTGAAACAGCACCGATTTCTGTTTGGCGCAACCCAGAAAAATGGATAGCAGAGAGACAACGACAGTTTCCCGGCAGTGAACCCTTATGGCAGCTGATGGGGATGTTATTCGCTGCCAGTTGGCAGTTTCAATCCCGTGATCCGGTACTACCACCCCGCAATTGGTGGGACTTGTGGCAGCTAGCATCGGCAGTGCGTCTTGATACTTTGATTACTGCACCCTTTACTTTGATGACGGTGGGGGATGTGTTGCGGGGATTGGGACTATACAATCATCAGCGTTTGAAGACGTTTTTGGATTTGCAGCTGAAGCTTTATTCCCAGGTAGACGTTGATGAAACTGCTTTGCTATACGCAGCAACGGCATTAGGAGTTTCCCAAGAACCCCAAGGGTTATTTCACCTCAAGGGTAGTATGCAGGTGCTAAGCGATCGCTTGGTTGAAGCTTTGGCAAAATATGGTGGTAAGCTGTTGATGCGCCACAAGGTTGAACAAGTAGAAACTTCCGGACATAATATTACTGGTGTAAGGATTCGTAACCAAAAAACTGGGGAAGTTTGGACTCAACCAGCAGAGGAAGTAGTGGCCAATGTTACGGTGCAAAATCTGGTGCAATTATTAGGGGATGCCTTACCTAAAAATTATCGCCACAGAGTAGAGCAATTACCAGCAGCATCGGGAGCCTTTGTGATTTATTTAGGAGTCGAGGAAACCGCGATTCCCGATGGTTGTCCCCCTCACCTCCAGTTTCTCTATGATTATTCCGGACCAATTGGAGAAAACAATTCCCTGTTTGTCTCAGTTAGTCAGCCAGGAGATGGACGCGCACCCCTAGGTAAGGCTACAATTATTGCCTCTTCCTTTACAAATGCTAGTAGATGGTGGCAAGGTTCCCAAGAGGATTATCACAGATTGAAGGAGCAATATACCAAAGAAGCGATCGCTCGTCTGAGTCAGTATTTTGATTTAAAACCAGAAACCATCATCCATCAAGAAGCTGCCACTCCTCGTACCTTTGCTTATTATACAGGTCGAGACCAAGGTATTGTAGGTGGTATTGGTCAAAGGATACCCACCTTTGGCCCCTTTGGTTTCGCCACCCGCACCCCCCTAAAGCACCTTTGGCTAGTAGGAGACTCCACTCATCCTGGAGAAGGTACAGCAGGAGTCAGTTATTCTGCTTTTACTACAGTCAGGCAGATTGAAGTAATGAGTAATGAGTAATGAGTAATGAGTAATAAGTAATGAGTAATGAGTAATGAGTAATGAGTAATGAGTAATGAGTAGTAGTTGGACTTCAGTCCAAAAAGAAAATGACCAAACAAGCCATATCAATTCCGGCTATATTGGTATAATATTCATGACGTAGGGGCGCAATGCTTGCGCCCGCAATGCTTGCGCCCGCCAGCGTCTATGTTTTCTAACCAAAAAGCCAAATTATTAATCATTCCGATACAACCGGAATTGATATCAGATTCCCTTGGAGCCTTATGCCTTATGCCTTTCTAAATTCAACAATTCTCAATATCCAAAACTTTGAGCACGGCTTTTGGGGAAAGCTTATCCTTAAACCAAATAATTTTAGCTGGTACATCGTCTACTTTAATACCTGCCTTATCTAAATTGAGGCGCTCAGAAATTGCTAGGATTAAGTTATCGCATTCTGACCGACGCACCTGGTAAAATTTCTTCTTGAGGTAGTCTGGACGCCAGAAACCAACTATTTCTAATAAAAAGTCCCTGCCATCGGGATGAACCAGGCGAAAGTCCGGAATCATGACGCTACCAGGGAGGGGGATTAGTTCTACTTCTCGCTCTAAAATCCAGTCGGTTTTCTGAGATTCCCAGCGCTTGGCAAAAGATTCCTCTACCATAGAATCATAGGTTTTACCCGCAGGATAGTGAGTAACTAAACCGCATTTGTCATCAAGAGCAAAATGTCCGGTTTTGAGAGTACCACTGTAAGGGTCTCGTTTTTGTAAGGTTGCTTTGAGACTCCATTTGGTAACATGGAGTAAGGCAGGAAGCATTTTGGCGATCGCTAATCCATATCTAGTACTCGCTTTAAATAAACTGGTGGGGCCATCGATGGTAATGGTGAAGCCGTGGTCTGCATCTCCTTCAATATAGGTCATTAACTGAAACAGCTTCAGATAGCGGAATAATAGTTTATACTGACCAGGTACGTTGCGGTGAGCATTGATCGTCATCTGATAAGCTCGGTAAAAGATGCCCTGGACTTGGGATAAGTTATAGCGGTGTAGTAGTGCCTCCGCTGCTGGGTCATCATATTGGGTAAGAATACGATTTTCTTGTAAATCCGCATAGAGTCCTGTGCGAATTTGGTGAGGTAGGACTTCTTGGTTTAACTCCTGGGTAAGTTTACTACTGAGAATTTCCAGGGTTTCTTCCGCAGCCTGATGACTAGGAACCGATTGGGATGACAGGGTAAAAACCCTCCGCCGTAGTTCCTTGGGTTCCAGGGGACTGACAATTTCAAAGGTACTGAAGCTACTTTTGAGGATATGAGCCAAACCCCGTTTGAGGCGGTAGTCGGGAGAATCCCCTTCCATTTCCTGTAATTTGCGATCAAGTTCTCCTTGAGTACCACCAACAGTCTGTTGAAAACAGGTGATTAATTCACTCGCGATCGCACACATGCCATAATTAATTGGCAGTCGCTTGGGAATAATCTCTTCTCCATTGAGCCGATTAATGAGCAATTCTGTTGGTAGCATTAGGGAATTGGGAATTGGGAATTGGGAATTGGGAATTGGGAATTGGGAATTGGGAATTGGGAATTGGGAATTGGGAATTGGGAATTGGGAATTGGGAACAGGAAAGACCAGATTTAAAGTCCCCCTTATTAGATGCTGGTGGCGAACTTAACAATTGGAAACATTTGCGATGGGACAAAGGTTTTTTGAGTCCCCAACCCCCAATTTGAGGGGGAATTCTGACTCAAAGTTCTCCAGATTGACCTCTGTGTAAAGCA
>JAAHGR010000073.1 GCA_010672425.1 Symploca sp. SIO2E6 | reverse complement strand
AAAGATAACGGGCAAATCCCAGGAGGAAAGACCCCCTACCAATCCTACGGCGTAAGAACTGCTCAGATGTGTGATCTATGGAAAGGTGTGTTTGCTCAACAAAGTGATCGCGTGAAGTGTGTAATGGGAACTCAAACAGCTAATCCTTGGGTCGCTAAGCAAGTGTTAAACTGCGATCAATGGCAAGAAGCTCCATGCTATAAGCATGGCATAGATGTGCTGGCGATAACTGCCTATTTTAGTGGAAGATTAGGTTCGCCCGAATACGAGCAAGCCCTAGAGGCTTGGATTGACGATCCCAATATTGATGAATTTGCCACAGCCTTAACCCAACTTAAAGATGGCAGTGTCTTAGATCCCTCACTAAGTAAGAAAAAAAACTCTGATACCACCAAGGAGTTACCCAAAAGATTTCAAGAATATGCAGCGATCGCTAAAGAAAAGGGATTAGAATTAGTAGTTTATGAAGGAGGTAGCCATGTTGTAGGACACAAAAAAGTAAAAAACAATGAAAAACTTACAAAGTTCTTTATCGAGCTGCATCGCCAACCAGGATTTTATGATCGATATATGGAAATGCTCAATGCTTGGCAAGATGAGGCAGGAACACGTACTTTATTAATGAATTTTTCTGATATAGGCAAACCCAGTAAATGGGGGAGCTGGGGAGTTTTGGAACATGTAGATCAAGAAAGTTCACCTAGATATGATGCACTAATAGATTTTATTGATAAGAAAATTGAGAATTGAAAATTGGGAATTGGTAATTGGGAATTGGGAATGTGGCCTAGTACCTAACACCTAACACCTAACACCTAACACCTACCATCTAACACCTACCATCTAACACCTACCATCTAACACCTACCATCTAACACCTACCATCTAACACCTAACATGAAGTATCATGTAGTCTTAAGCAATCCCTTTGATTTAGAGGGTATTAACCGAGATGCTCAAGCCAGAAAACGTCCCCGACATGTGATGTGGGATTTGAGCCAACAACTGGGAGCTACTGTCTATCAGCCCCAGGGTAACCCCATATCACTGCTAGACAAAGTACTTGCTAACCTGATTTCTCGACCAGAACAGTGGGCTATGGCTCGCCTGCTATCCTCACAGCTAACCAGTGAAGATTTAGTATTCTGCACAGGTGAAGATGTCGGTTTACCTCTAGCAATCCTCTGCGGTTTCAAGCGGGAAAGACCAAAGCTAGTAGTAACAGTAATGGCACCAGAACGACTGCGAGTGCGTACAGTTCTTAAACTGTTTAGCTTGGGTAATTCGATTGATCTATTTATGACCAATACTCGCCTGAAAGCTAATTTCCTCCGTCAATACTTATCCCTGAGTGAGGAGCGGGTTTACGTGCTTTCTGAGCAGACGGACACGAAATTCTTCACACCAGGTTCAGCCTCACTAGACAAGTCCCGGCCCATAATTGCCAGTGCTGGTAGAGAGCAGCGGGATTACAAAACCCTCGCTGAAGCAACTCAAGACTTAGACGTTGATGTCCAAGTTTGTGCTCTGGCTCCTAACCCAACTGCACAGACGCGAATGCCCAAAGTTACACCGGACAATATGTCTTTCCACCCCTATGATTGGCCTGAATTTGCCCAACTCTACCGCAACGCTGACGTAGTCGTCATTACTCTATTGTACAGTACTTACTCTCCTGGACTTACAAGCCTGATGGAAGCTATGTCTTCTCGCCGTCCAGTGGTCATTACCCGGACTCCGGGTCTAGCTGAGGAATTAATCAACCAGGGTGTTGTGACTGGGGTTAATCCCGATGACCCTGATGATATGCGGCAAGCGATCCTCAAATTGCTGAACAATCCCCAAGAAGCAGAAGATCAGGCTCAGCGAGGTTATGAACTGCTAATGAAAGAACACACTAGCGAACAACATATAGAGAATATTATCTCCGAGTTTAAGAAATTATAGGTTTTAGATGTTAGGTTTTAGATGTTAGGTTTTAGATGTTAGGTTTGAGGTATCCTACTCCCTATTACCTACTCCCTATTACCTATTACCTATTACCTATTCCCTATTTCCTCAAGTAAAAAATGACAATGTCACAAGCAAAAGAAACTATTCTCGTCACAGGAGGAGCTGGATATATTGGCTCTCACACTGTGTTAGCTCTGTTGAGGGCAGGCTATGACGTTGTTATACTTGATAACCTGGAATATGGACATCGAGAACTAGTGGAAAATGTTCTCAAGGTTCCTTTAATCGTCGGAGATATTAATCATCGCCCAACTTTAGACCAGTTATTTGCTACCCATAACATCGCAGCGGTGATGCACTTTGCTGCTTATATTTCTGTAGGAGAGTCAGTAAAAGATCCGGCCAAATACTACCGTAACAATGTTAGCGGCACCCTGACACTCCTACAAGCGATGCTAGCAGCTAAGATTAAGCACATTGTTTTTGCCTCAACCTGCTCTATCTACGGAATGCCTCAGCAAGTGCCGATGACAGAAGAGCATCCCATTGCTCCCATTAATCCTTATGCTATGACCAAGCAGATGGTAGAGCAAATACTGTATGATTTCGATCGCGCCTATAATTTACGCTCAGTCGTGTTTCGCTTCTTCAACGCCTCGGGTGCTAATCCAGAAGGGTTACTAGGTGAAGACCATAACCCAGAAACTCACTTGATTCCGTTAGTACTCCTAACTGCTTTAGGGAAACGGGAGTCAATTTCGATTTGGGGAACCGATTACCCTACACCCGACGGCACTTGCTTGCGAGACTATGTCCATGTCAGTGACTTGGCAAATGCCTATTTACTAGGACTCAAGTATCTCTTAGCAGGCGGTAAGAGTGAAGTCTTTAATTTAGGTAATGGCAATGGCTTTTCTGTCAAACAAGTGATTGAAACTGCTTCTTCGGTAACTGGACAGGAAATTAAGGTAATAGAATGCGATCGCCGACTGGGAGATCCACCTATTCTGGTAGGTAGTTCGGAAAAAGTTAGACAGATCCTTGGTTGGCATCCCCAATACCCTGACATCAGCAATATTGTATTACATGCTTGGCGATGGCATCAGAAACGTCATGGGGGTAATGAGTAACAAGTAACAAGTAATGAGTAACAAGTAATGAGTAATGAGTAATGAGTAATGAGTAGTAAACAACAAACAACAAATGACAAACAACAAATGACAAACAACAAATAACAAACAACAAATAACAAACAACAAATAACAAACAACAAATGACAAAACAAGTAGGACTAGTGGTTATCGGACGCAATGAAGGTGAACGCCTGCGCCAGTGTCTGCTGTCGGTAAAGGAAAAAGTAGCCCACATTGTTTATGTAGATTCCGGTTCAACAGATGGTAGTATTGAGATGGCGCGATCGCTAGGGGTGGATGTAGTTGAACTTGACCTGTCTATCCCCTTTACCGCTGCTCGTGCTAGGAATGAGGGATTTGCTCATCTACTGCAAGGGTCTCCAGAGATTGAATTTGTTCAATTTGTGGATGGTGACTGTGAAGTAGTTGAGGGATGGCTCGATTCTGCTCAACAGGAACTCGAGGCTCAACCTCAGGTTGCGGTGGTTTGTGGCCGTCGCCGGGAGCGCTTTCCTGAACAAACGATCTACAATAAATTATGCGATATTGAGTGGGATACACCAGTAGGGGAAGCTAAAGCTTGTGGTGGTGATTCCATGATGCGGGTAGAAGCTTTCCAGCAAGTAGATGGTTTTAACTCAACGCTGATTGCTGGTGAAGAACCAGAACTGTGTGTACGGTTGCGTGAGCAAGGATGGAAAATCCTTCGCCTGGATGCGGAAATGACTCTCCATGATGCCCAAATGAACCGTTGGAGTCAATGGTGGAAGCGTTTTCTGCGAGGGGGTCATGCTTATGCAGAGGGAGCCTGGTTACATGGACGGAGTCCAGAACGCCACTGGGTAAAGGAAAGCCGGAGTATCTGGTTGTGGGGTTTGATTATCCCCCTACTGGCTTTGGGGACAGCATGGTTTACCCGTGGCATAAGTCTATTGCTCTTGGCTGGCTATCCTCTGATGACTTACCGTATCTATCGCTATTATCTCCAACAACGGGGTATTAATTCCCAGGAAGCTTTACTTTATGCCTTATCTTGTCTATTGGGCAAGTTTCCCCAATTACAAGGTCAGATACAGTTTCATTTAAGCAGATTGCTGGGACGACGTTCCTTATTAGTTGAGTACAAGGCAGCAAACTCGAAATAGGGCTTGCCTCATCAAGTCGTAACTTTCGGGTTTTGAAGTAATAAGTAATAAGTAATAAGTAATAAGTAAAGAGTGTACTATCGCTTGCTGCACAACTCTTTGAGGCAATTAATTGAAGTGAAAGTAGCTCTTAAAAATCTGCTTGCTTTTACCTCATATTCGGAATTTAAGCGGGTGTTCCCCTACGATGGTGCAAGGTAAGTGATACCCTAGATAGGGTTTGCTGCAATTTGTCCATTGATTCTGGCTTTGAAGTAACAAGTAACGATAATTAGTATTACTTTAGATAAGCCTTATCAATATCATTGAGTTTAAACCTAATACTCTTTTGCCATGGATATATTCTCAGATGCCGCGACAAATAATCTGATGCAAATAGAGCCAAACCATAGCGCTGAACTCTAAATTTTGCTCGCGCCCAATTTAAATCTCTTAAGCTGATTGTTGTCTACGCCTTGGCAAAGAACGTTGCGATGCTACTCTCTGAACTTTTCTTATCCTCTTGGGTTCTGGACCTTTCAAGACATACCCTGCGATCGCTCCATTAGTCAAGATAAAAACTGGGTTAACAAAAGCGTTTAACAAACAATCCACCATGTACAAAAAGAGAATTACTCCAAGTACAGCAGCTGGAGCAACTTCCCGTTTAGTCCAAGAACGACCGGGACAATGAGACAAAAATAAGCTCATAAACGGCAGTATCAGTGAGCAAAAAATACTGATTAGCCCTACAGATCCCATGTTACCAAAGACAACAATCCACAAGCTATCAGAGATGCTAATCTGCTCACCATCTTGGTCATAGAGTTGAGCTCGTCCCCAGCCACCCCAGCCAAAAATAATTCTCTTCCTGGCATGATCTGAGAGCAGCTCTTCATTGTTAAATCTAAACTCTAGGGACTGCATACGCTCTTCATTGGCTACCTGACTCATACCTGCAACAATTTGATCGGTAATATAAGTTTCGGTATAGGCACTTTGGTAGAGGTAAAGACAGGCTAATATACTCAGTAACAATATTGGTAAAGCAGTGCCTAATCGATGACACAAGAGCAAGAGAATAAACCCAAATGCCAATAAAAAATAAGCTCCGGTAGATTTAACTAAGATTACTGTGATTATCAAAAAAATCACCAGCCATTTAATCTGAATGTTCCAAAGTTTTTTGAGCGCTCCAGTTCTCCACAACCAAATTCCCACTAGCGCTGCTGCCATCATCCACATACCCACTTCTAAACCGTGCTTCATAAACACCGTTGGTCTAAATCCCCCGTAGCGTATCGTTTGACCAAATTGACCTGGTACAGCATGAGAACCGTAAACCATCCGGTGTAGTTGTGGACTAATGCGGGTTTCCAGCAAACATAAAGGAGCATAAGCTAGCCCGCCGATGAAGATGCCAATTGCTAACTGGCGCAGTCCAGTTAGGTTATTAAGATATATTCGACCTAAAAAATAAGGTATTCCCCAAGACACAATTTTTTCAAGAGATTGAGAAACTCCATCGTACCAACCCAATCCATTGTCTATCGATGATAAAAAAGGTGAGCAACAAAAGATCAGCATTGGTAAGTCAAGCCAACCTGGTTGAAATGAGGTGATGCGCCCAACATCGAAGATAATCGTGGCTAACAAAATGCCATAGCAGGTTGCTGACATTTTGGTTAAGTCTGGGATAGCTGGCAACACAAAATCCGCTATGGGTAGGAAGAGCCAAGCTACGATAAAACTGATAACAACTGCCCGCTGGGCGGGAAATCGCGTAAATATATAAAGAACTACTGGGACCCAACCCAATAGGGCAAGCATTGCTACAGGACTCATGGCTTTAGCTTTACACTCTTGATAAACAATTTTAGATTAAAGAATTTTAGATTAAAGAATTGAATCCATACAAGCCTAAGGTTCCAAGGTTCTGAAGGAATCTAAATTGTTTCTCAATTTACAAAATTCCCTCGATAGAAATTCCAAAACCTAAGAAGTATCGACCACCCATAAATAGGGTAATTAATCCAATCAACAATAAAGTTGCTTTGAAATCTTGTCCTATACCTGTTAGTTCCTCCCGCCACAAACCATAGTTAACTGCTCCATAGAGAGGAAGATCATTGAAGGCAATAATAATTATAGCACCTAACTCTTGGAAGAGTTGAAAACCTAGTGGTAATAGAATAATCATGTAAAGAAACTTGAGAAAATTACCCCAAGCGGTATAAAGGGGTTTTCCCACAGCTAACAGGGCTTTTTCATTAGTTAGGGGCAGCAACAGAGGCCAAAGCCCCAAAGCGATGATCGGTAACATCCAGGCTCCGTCAGCATATCGCTCATCATATAAGGTTAAGATAAGTAGATCCCCGAAGCAAACTAGAAAAGTTACTAGAGCAGCGATCACAACGAGAAGAAACCAGCGTTTTCTTAAGATTTGCGATCGCAGCTCCTTACGAGGAAGGTCTGCCCGCTTGGACATAACAGGAAATATGACTTTTTGGCTAATTCTCAGCATCACCTGCCTTGGTAGTTCGGCAAAAGTTAAGGCAATTGAATAAATACCTAACACCTCCGGGAGCAAAAGTTTGCCCAGAATCAGTTTGTCAGCTTGTATAGCCAAAAATGACATCGCAGTTGCGATAAAGATCCACTTCCCGAAAGAAAAGATTTCTTTACTGGCTTCTTTATCCCAGGTAAAGCGGTTGCGCTCTTGTGGAACTAATAGATGACTCCAGAGCATTTTGGCTAAACTGCCTACAATGTTGCCTGCAACCAACGCCCAAATGCTAGCATTGACCAATGCCCAACTGACCATCACGACGATAGCGATGGCTTGGGAACCAAATTCAAAGATCGTCAGCTTGCTCAGGGCCAAGTTACGGTTGAGGGTGAAGATCGAAGTAGAGTTAAACCCAGCAATGACGGTACTGAAACCAACAATGGGAACCAGCCAGAGGAGCTGTTGATATTGATCACCATAGAATTGGGCAACAGGCCAAGCAATTATCAGAGAACCAATCCACAGTGCCACGCCACGAAGGACTTGTATAGTCCAAGCGGTGTTGAAAAAATCTGGGTCATCCCCACGCTTATTTTGGATGATGCTCGGACCGATGCCAACATCGGAAAACAGATTGAGACCGATGATGAAGACATTGATTAAAGCCATAAGTCCGAAGAACTCGGGAGCCAGCAACCGAGCTAGGATCAGGTTACTGACTAGTCGCAGAGCTTGAGATGCTCCATAGCCAATAAAAGTCCAGGCTGCGCCACGAATGACTTGCTTTTTCAGTGATGACATAATTTATGAGTTAATTAGGCAATAGGCAATAGGCAACAGGCAACAGTCTAGTTTCATCCTCTGGCGGTGAAAATTTGTTCATGAGGGCTGCCTCCTGCTTCCTGCCTCCTATCTTCAACCAGGGACAACTCAGAACCAGAGCCGAAGAGCGCAGCTAATTTGCTGGCTTCTGTAGCAGCATGATGTTGCTGAGCTACACGCTCTACTCCAGCTTGACCCATTTGTTCGAGCTGTGCCACTGGCAATTGTAAAACGTTACGCATTACTGTGGTTAAAGCTTCAACTGAACCCGATGGTACTAACCAACCGCAAGTTCCCGGTTCCACCAATTCTGGTATTCCTGCGATATAGGTGCTAATGACTGGACGTCCTAGTGCTAGAGCTTCCATAATTACCACTGGCAAACCTTCGGCAAAACTGGGCAATACTAGCGCCCTAGACTCCAGGAGCAGTTGCTGAACTTCTGTATTACTAACCCAGCCAGTAATTTGAATGTGGTCTTGCAATTCAAACTGGGCAATCATGGATTCAATCTGGCTGCGCAGTTCTCCATCTCCGGCCAATACTAGTTTAAATGCTAAGCCCTCCCCTGCCAACCTTCTCGCTGCTTCGAGCAACAGCAAATGCCCTTTTTGTTCGCTCAGCCGTCCGACACAAACTAATTGTGGCTGGTTGGGTACGGAAGTAGGAGTTTTAGTCAAAAACATCTCGTCCACACCACAGTGAACTACATGAATTTTTGACCAATGTTCGTACTTGCACCACCGATACAGTTGGCTCTTACCGAAAGAACTCACTGCTACCACAAAAGCCGCTCTTTTGATTTTTTCTGGTAAGGAAATCAGTTGAGTTTTATCAAATTCTTCTGGACCATGAACCGTGAAGCTGTAGGGAGGACCACCCAACACCTGACACAACATGACCACAGTTGTCGAATTGGTGCCGAAGTGAGCGTGAACCTGAGTAATTTCCAACTCTGAGAACCAACCTAGAAGAATACAGGCTTCAGCGAGATAGGCTAAATGATTGACAATTCCTCGCTCTGAACCTAAGCCGATTTTGAAGGTTAACCACAAAGCTCTCAAGAAAGGGACTGGTTTAGTCAGGGCAACTCGGATTAAGCCGAAGAGCAAACCTCCTATTCCTAAGCCTAAAACTACCCTAGTCTTCTCCAGTTCTAGTTTGTCTGCCTCATCAACCAGCTCAGAGTCACAAGCGCGGATGGCAAACCGGGCAACTTTGATACCGCAAGCTTCGAGTCCAGCAATCTCTCGCCGGATGAAGCTGTGGCTGACTTTGGGATATTGATTAACTAAATAGGCAATTGTCATCTTAAATTTAGGTAAGAATTGTACATTGTTCTATTAATTTGCTCGAAATAAAAAATTTCCCTGACATTTGCCAAAGAGGATTGTCACGGCTAGCAAGACAATTAAGGGGAGGGTGCATTAGCTTTTCTCCTGCATTACTTCGATAAATTCTTCCGTAACTTCTTCCTCTCTACTAGAAAACTCTGGTGGGGGTGGAGGTGGTTCATTCAAAGAGGATGATTTAACCTGATTAGCCACTACCCCAAGGATGAGTAAGCCAAAAGTATTTAATTGCTCTAGGGATTTTTGAACCAAAGATGACTTAGTTTTGCGAACTGCTGCTACAATTAAGATACCGTCGGTATTGGCAGCGAGGAAATTAGCATCTGTATAGTCAATCAGATTGGGAGTGTCATAAATAACCAAGTCAAATCTTGCGTGAAATTTTTCCATGAGATGCCGCATCTGAGGAGATGCCAATCGCTTGGATGAGTCTGGTAGGGGTTGACCGGAAGTCAGCACAAACAGATTTTCTGCTAGAAGCGATCGCTCTAGCAACTCATTAGCAGTTAGTTTGTTCTCCAGAAGTTCACTTAATCCTTCGGAGTTAGGCAAGCCTAATTCGATATGGAGTCCAGCTGTTGAACGGAAATTAGCATCTACTAAGAGGACTTGCTGTCCCATGGCTGCTGCTGTTTTGGCTAGGTTTAAGGCAGTCACCGACTTGCCATCTCCTGCTCCGGCTGAACCAATTACTAAGGAGCGAACTGGTTGCTCAGAAAAGCGAAAACGGATATTAGCGTAGAGGGATTCAAAAGCTTCTAGAAATAGAGAACTAGCAGGATAACTGTTGTGAGTTGCTGCCATGGCTCTACCGAATCTAGTAGCCTTCTTGGCTCTTTTCAGACTTTGTTCCCGAGGAATTTTCCCTAACAGAGGTAGTTTCGTCGTGTCTTCTATATCTTCAGTACTATAGAAGATATTGCGGAGTTTCTCCCAGAGTATGGCTAGCACTACGCCTGCCATCAAACCCCCTGCTACTCCTGCTAGGATCAGCTTATTGTCACCATCTTGCGCTATTGGTTTACCATCAGGTCCACGAGCAACCCTAGGTTCGGCAATAATTTCCCAAGGTACCGTGTTTTGTGCCGCCTCAACTCGCAGGGTTTCTCGCTGAGTCAACAACTGATCGAGAGTCTTGGTTGTAACATCCAACTGTCTTTGTATGCCATTGTATTCACCCGCAACTGCTGGAAATTGTGCTGCTTGGAGCTCAACCTCATTTTTGTTTTTGGTGATCGCTTGATTGCGAGTTTCTAGCACCTCAATTTGGTTGGTAGTCTCAACTAATTTCTTAATCAACTCCAGACGAGTCGGATTTTGGTAAGCTAGTACTTGGGGATTATCGACAGCTCCTGCTGTGTTCTGCCCAAGAATCCGCAATATTTCTTGGGTTATTAAATTTTGGAAGTTCTGTCTTTTTTCCTCAAGAGCTTGTATCTGGGGACTGTCAGGCTGAAAACGGGTAGATTCTGTAGCAATCTCAATTTCTACTGTCTTGAGGTCTGTCAGTAACTTTTGATAGCTAGGATCTTCACTCAATGCTGAAGCAGCAATAGCTTCATTCGGTGTTAGATTTAGTTGATTTTGTAAGTTTTCCTCAAGAGCCTTGAGTTCCTCTAACTCTCTTGATGTTACTAATTGTTCGGTCTCAATTTCACGAACTTTGGTAAATAATTCTCCACCCTGACTTGCTGGGTCAATGAGATTGTACTGCTTTTGTAATTTCTGTAGTCTGGCTTGCAGGGAATCTACTCGTCCCTGTAGGCTGGGAATTTGCTCATCAATAAACTTGACACCTTGATCAATCCGACTTTTCCGTTCTTCAAGGCTATATTTTAAATATTTATCTCTAGTTTTTTTTAAGACTGACTCAACTAGTTCTCCGTCTAGATCCTGATAACTAATTTGGATGATTTTCGTGTCTCCTTTAAACTGTGCTGATTTTACCCGCTCAACAGTTAATCCAGCTCTGAGTTGACCTGGGCTAAAACCGGAGTCAGGATACTCAACATTAATTGCTTCGACAATCTCAGTGAGTGTTCCGCCTCCGGTTAAAATTTCAAAAATAGTTGAGTAATCTAGCTCTGAACCTTTGGCATCTTTAACGTCACCAGTAATAATCGCATTCGGATCAGTTCGCCTCTGCTCAGATGTTACTGGCTCGACTAACATCTGAAAACTACCTTGATAGGTAGATTCGGATTTCGAGTTCAAAAAGGCACCAGCAGCAGTAGTTAGAGCAGTGATGCCGATAATTAACAGGATTTTCCGCTGGACAGTCCTCAATATAGGACGGAAATTCAAGCCTTTCTGGGGTGGGGCACTGAATTCAACTTCTTCTTCTAATGGTACTTGCTGCAACGTTCTGCTTTGTTCCCTAATTGATAAGATTTGAGAGTTGTGTTCCGTATCCGGAGTCATCTTAAACTGTGGCAGGAATACATTAGTACAAGGAGGCTCCAAGGTACAGAAGTTATAATCCTTATCGGATCTACTTTGAGGTCTGCTTTTAACCGGTTACTTATTGCCGCCGTACTGCACTAGATATATACCAACTAGCAGCGCCCTCATCCGGATTCAATTGCCAGATATCAGTAGGGGGAAAACTTACCCCTTGATTGGCGCACCCCAGAATGGCAATTACACTTTTTGATCAACCAAGCAATTATATACTTTTCTTTATGCATAACCAGACTAATTCCTTTAGCTAACGGATACAGCCTGCCTATATTTATCCCTATTGTTCAGTTTGATTATAACTTCTCTTCTCCTCTAGATGACAACCTCTGAGGGAAAAAAACTTGTCATTGGTCATTGGTCATTGGTCATTGGTCATTGGCCATTGGTCATTGGCCATTGGCCATTGGTCATTGGTCATTGGCCATTGGTCATTGGTTATTGGTCATTGGTACAAAGGACAAAGGACAAAGGACAAACAACAAAGGACAAAGGACAAAGGACAAAGGACAAAGGACTTAACCTGGATCAACTACATCCCGGTCTGTTCTAATCCACCTTGTTTGACGCTGCACCAGAAAAGCCAGATAGAGGGGAATCTTCCATAAGATGTAAAAAGGTACTGCCAAAAGTGTTAGTGCTGAGATTTCGGTGCGCCCAAACTTAGCCCAGGCTCCAACAATTGAGACTAAAATGAATTGTCCAGCGATCACTAACCAGATCAGTGGTATCCATGTTGCTCCCCAGATTCCTGCTAGTAAGGCTAAACCAGTAACAGCTGCCCAAATCATAACCAATAGTGAAAGAGGTGGTACAGATAAATCTAGGGCAAGTGATAATAAGTCAAAACGTCTTTGAGCTACAGAGGCTTTGATGAGTCGAGGTACTTGAGTCAACAAGGTTTGCAAATGACCATGTTCCCACCGGGTTCTTTGGCCTGTAGCTGCTGCCTCTTGCTGGGGCAGAATGCCGATAACTTTGGTGTCCCGGCAAAATAAGGTGGGATATCCAGCGATCGCTAAATCTAGACCTAGTTGCATATCTTCGACAATATTACCACTAGCTAAGGGGGCTTGACGAATTACCGACCAGGGGAAGGCCATACCTGTACCAGTTAATAAACTAGGCAATCCTAATCTGGCTAAGCCACTAGGACGAACTAAATTCTTGACCATGAAAGCTAAAGCCGAAATCGAGTCCTTGGGACTAGGGTCGGCTGGTTGCTCCATCAGGTAGGTTGCTTGCACTGGTTTTCCTTGAGTAGCTGCCACCGTAGCAATGCGCTTAAGTGTTCCCTGCTCCACAATACAGTCAGCATCAACTATGACTACTACCTCCGGTGGCTCTGTTTCCAGGAAGTTCAAGCCATAATCTAGGGCATACCCCTTACCTCGACGCTCCAGATCCTGGCGCTCAATCACTGTTGCACCCAAATTACGGGCGATCTCCGCTGTTTGATCACTGCAATTATCGGCAATAACTACTAGTTGGTCTTGAGTCGTTAACTGAGGTAATAACTTCTCTAGAGTTGTACCAATGACAGAGGCTTCATCGTGAGCAGGCACTAACACAGCCATCCTGGTTTGGGTTCCTTCCGTAACTGCTGTCTCTGAGGAACTAGGCAACAAAGCGACAGTGCATTCAAGAACAAGAACCGCGATCGGGATCAGCAGTACTATTGAGATCGCGAATAGGACAATATCAATCAATAAGAACATCCTTTAGCTGGGAAAACGATTAAAAGAGTAAGAAGGATTTTCATCCTTAATTAGGGATTTTTTCCAGCATAGCACTTGAACCATTGACCAAAAGTCATAGGGCGCAAGCCAATGGCTTTCTATTCGTGGGGAGTGTCCAACTCCGCTACCCAATACTGCTCGGTTAAGGGAAGATGGGAAGGACAAGGAGGACAAGGAAGATGGGGAAGATGGGGAAGATAAGGAAAATGGGGAAAGAAAACGTAGGCAAAACCCGAGCATTATTGCTCCGCAAACAGTGCGGTTAGCACAAGCTGGTGCCATAGGCGATCGCTCTCCAGTAAAGTTGTTTCCCTATTAGTTGCAATTACCATTACTTTTTGCTACCATTATTGATAATAGAAAAAGTGTGCACATATAAACTATTATCCTCACCTTCAGTAATAAGTAGGTTGGGTAGAGCAAAGCGAGACCCAACGAAAATGTATACCGGCGTGCCACAGGATAACAGGAGAAAGCGATCGCTACAATGGTGTAATAAAGTAGTGTGAGCGTCTCGCTTGCGCTTATATCAAACGCGAGCAAGATGGCTTATGTCCAACGCGAGCAAGATGCTCGCACTACCTTTGGATTTGCTGCACGAGTGGGTCATACTAAATCCGGGTCAACCACCCCCGTTTTGAGAAAACTGCGAAACTTGCTCTGAGACGTTGCATGCAACGTTTCTACAGGGTGGTACATAACGGGGGTGTCTATGCCGGATTTGGTATCAGCCATATCAGACAAAACTTTCAAGCATTTACTGTTAAGCTAATACGCATTTAAATTGTATATTCTGAAAACAAGACAAAAACCCTCAATTCCTCTCCGCGTCTGGTGCATCTGGTGCGTCTGGTGCGTCTGGTGCGTCAGTCAAAACTAGTAAATTTAGATGCCTAGCAGCTTATCATTAGCTTTCTCCTACAATAGGAACTACGAGAGAAAGCGATCACTAGGATATTGCAATAAAGTGCGAGCGTCTCGCTCGCTGAAGTCAAACGCAAGCTTATATCATGTCCGCCTAATTATATCATGTTCGGTTGATCACTTACACTTTAGTGGCAATAAGGCTCCGAGGCAGGAGGCTCCGAGGCAGGAGGGAAGAAAGAAGGTTGCAAGGTTGGAGGGAATTATAACTGTTTATCCTTTCCTTGGTATTATACCAAATCCGGTTGAGAAAAAGCGTGTTGCACGGGCTCCCTAAATACCCCAATTCTGCTATGGGTTAGGCACAAGTAGGTGTAACCCTTATATACCAGTCATTCTCATCAACGGTTGCAGTATTCTCGTAGGGGCGGGTAAGCGTGATATCTTATCGCATTTTACGATAACTTTGGAACTCGCACCCGCCCTAGCGATAACCTCGCGCTTGGTTATGTTAACCGGAAGGATACTGACAGGGTAGATTTTGATCATAATATTAGGGTAAAATGTCCTAAATTGCGGTTAGTTACGTTAACCGAAAGGATATCGACAGGGCGGGTTTTGCTTCCAATATTCGGGTTAAATGGTCTAGATTTTCACGCTTACCCGCCCCTACAAGTGGCTCTATGCGTTAGACACAAGTCGGTTTAATCCTTATATACCAGTCGTTCCCATGAACTGTTACAATTTGGGTTTCTCAAGATAAGAATCCTTTTATTGTCACCGAAGTGTAAGTATTCTACCAAACTTGATATTATTCCATAAGCGATCGCTCCTCAAAAATTCAAAAGGCTCTGGATATTGTCGAGCATCTCATCAAGTTCAATATCGAAGTGAGTCTTGAGAAACTCGATTAACCCAGTTCCCCGCTTGAGAATTGTGGGTAAAGCATCCAGAGCATTTTCAGCCATTTCCTGTAAATGAGAGTTATTACGATATACTCCTAACTTACCGATAGTATCCAAGTGCTTCAGTGCCTTCTTCTGATCCTTCTCACTCAAGCCAGAATCTTGAGAGGCAATCGCTTGCTGTAGCTGTTGGAGTAAATTGGCTAAGGTGGGAGCTTTTGGTGATTCTGATTTACTCAACTGATTAATCGTATTAGTAACCGTACCACTAAGATCACCACCAGCCACACCAGTCAGATTCTCACCAGCTACAGCAGTGCTTTCACCACCAGCTACACCACTAATTTTGCTACCAGTTACATCGCTAATTTTGATATTGCTACTTTGATCAGGCATAGTATCTCCTTGATGATTATAAGTTTGTGCATAAAAACTTGGACGCTGTAGCGCTGTTGTTACCATATTCTCTAAACTAGAAATTCGGCTGTCTTTCTCAGCTAGTAATGCCTGTACCTCAGCTTTTGCCAACGCTTTTATCTCGTTATAAGTCGTAAAATACTCAGCATTCAGTTTAGAATGGTCAGCATCAGGTGCAGTTGCTGCACGAAGTAAGAATTTATCCCCGCCTCGCTTTTCCATTGAGATAATCTCCAGTTGAGCATCAGGATTATTTTCAGCTAACTGCTTAAAAGAAATCGCGATCGCACGAGGGTCAACTCCCTGGTTATGATAGAGGTCAAGGGTATCGACAATTGGCTTAATAAAGTCAGCAAAATCCCCATCCTTAAACTCCTCTTCACCGTTATCCGGTTTGCGACGCGGGTTAGGGTTTTCCTTGTTTACTGGAGCTTAAGAGGAATGAAACTCCCTGGAATCAAAACCAGGGTAAAGAATCTTCTCAAGATTCAAAAGGGTGTTTGTCCGGTATGTAAACAACTCTTCATGCCTGAGGACTTGATGGAAGTTGACCATATCATTCCAACCTCAATGGGTGGTAAAGATTGGTACAATAACCTTCAGCTACTACATAAACACCGTCACCATTTCAAGACGGCTAGAGATGGAACTATCGCATCTAAGTATGACGAGAACCCCTTCTGAAAATTCAGTTGACTTAATTTTTCTCTTGGCTCGTGCCCATAACAAGGGCTACTTGGACTAGGAGCCGTATGAGGTAAAAGTCTCATGTACGGTTCTGAATGGGAGGGGTAGCAGGTGACTGCTATCTCGACCCCTAATAAGACTGACCCCTGAGACACTCACCGCTGAAGTCTCTTCTACCATCCTTATATTTTCTCAGCACTTCGCTAGCTTTCATCAGGGGTATTTTGCAATCAGGGGTATTATCGGGAAAAGAATGTACCCCGGTTAAAGATATCCAATTTGCCCACCCTACCAGAGAAAGCGATCACTCTAAGTAGGTTGGGTGTAGCTTTCGCGAAACCCAACAGAGGATATACCGGTGTACCACAGCACCACGGAAGAAAGCGATCGCTACAATGGTGTAATAAAGTAGGTTGGGTGTAGCGCTAGCGAAACCCAACACAATCTACACCAGTCTGCCACAGCACCACGGAAGAAAGCGATCGCTACAATGGTGTAATAAAGTAGGTTGGGTGTAGCGCTAGCGAAACCCAACACAATCTACAGCACCACGGGAGAAAGCGATTGCCTACGGCACCAGCGTAGCTAATCGCTCTCCAATAGTTGAGAATTGAAAAGTTAAAATTTAGAATTGATGAATGTGAATTCCTTTTCAGTGCCTGTTCCAGGCTCTGTACTGGCAGGATGCGGTGTTCCACGGGGAGAAAGTTGATGCCTGTGCCTTTAAGATATCAAAAATTGGACTTTATTTATAAGCCTACACTTTCTCCATTGTTCATAATAATAGCCAAAAACAGCAATAAATACAACCAAACCCCCGAAAATTATTTTGTCCAAAGCCGATAAGCGATCGCACTACCAAAAGCGAAACCTAACACCCTTAAGAATTAGCGTTGGGTTTCGCTTCGCTACTTTAGTTACCCGACGGTGATTCGTTTCCCTTATTCTGGTTTATTGCCAAGAACAAGAGGCTCTTTGTTAGGTATTTTGATAATAATTTCCAGAGTCCCCCCCAAGGCATTCATATCAATTCCGGCTACATTGGGATAATATCAATTCCGGCTACATTGGGATAATATTCGTGATGTAGGGGCGCAAAGCTTGCGCCCTCAGTGTATCTATGTTTTCTAACCAGAAAGCCAGATTTTTAATCATTCCGATGCAACCGGAATTGATATCACAACCTCTTGCAGTGTATTTAACTCTAGATTTGCCTGAGTTTCCAGTTTAGAGCTTATAGGTTGCGCCTCAGCAAAATACTGGTCTAATTCTGTCTGAGAAACGCCTAATTTCTCTCGCACATATTTGAAAGTCAGTTCTTCAAGATAAATTCTAGAGGTTCTAGCTTCGATCTGTTCTTGTCGTTCTGGAGAAAGTTTAGCTAACTCTTCCGATAAAGTTGTATATTCTTTCATTCTTCTTCTTCTTTCAGTTTTTCAAGATAATTTTGATAACGTCGCTCTGCTAGAGGAATTGAGGGTTTTTGTCTTGTTTTCAGAATATACAATTTAAATGCGTATTAGCTTACCAAAAGCGAAATCCACCACCCTTGAGAATTAGCGTTGGGTTTCGCGAAAGCTACACCCAACCTACAAAATTACCAAATTAAGAGCCGGAAATTTTCGTAAATGGCTTCATATGGTTAGTTTTCTCCCCCAAAATAAAGTAGTGCGAGCATCTTGCTCGCTATCTTGCTCGCTATCTTGCTTGTTATCTTGCTCACGGAATCGACGCTCTAGTCTAGCCTATAATTGAATAGGGTAGGGGATATCGATTTCGCGATCGCGAACCCTAACAACCTACCTATTGTACTACTATCGGCAGAGGTGCTAATGTCTAAAAAAAAAGAGAAAAAGAAGCAAAAAAATGGCAAACTTGCCAAACACCAAGATTCCTTAGTGGATAAACAACCTCAATATCTTGGTATTACAACTCAACTAGCAGCCAACAATAACAGTACACCCAAGAAAATTAAGCGGAAAATCTATGAACAAGAACTACATCGTCTGCATGTTGAGTTAGTCAAATTGCAAGAATGGATTAAGTACAAGGGATTGAAAGTAGTTGTCATTTTTGAAGGACGGGACGCTGCCGGTAAAGGTGGGGCAATCAAACGGATTACGGAAAGTTTGAATCCTCGTGTCTGTCGAGTTGCCGCCTTAGGTACACCGACAGAGAAAGAAAAAACTCAATGGTATTTTCAACGCTATGTTGCCCATTTACCAGCAGCAGGGGAAATGGTATTATTTGACCGGAGTTGGTACAATAGAGCTGGCGTTGAGCGAGTAATGGGTTTTTGTAGCCACGAAGAGTATGTAGAGTTTTTACGGTCATGTCCAGAATTTGAATGTATGCTCCAACGCTCTGGTATTATCCTGATCAAATATTGGTTTTCCGTGAGTGATGAAGAGCAAGAGCAGCGTTTCCAAGCACGACTCAAAGATCCGACCAAACGCTGGAAACTCAGTCCTATGGATTTAGAATCTCGCGCCCGCTGGGTAGAGTATTCCAAAGCCAAAGATGATATGTTTAACGCTACAGATACTCAAGAATCTCCTTGGTACGTAGTGAAAGCAGACAACAAAAAACTAGCCCGTCTCAACTGTATTAAGCATCTTCTGAGCATGATTCCCTACAAAGACCTGACCCCACAACCGATGGAATTACCACCAAGACAAAGAGCAATGGATTATATCCGTCCTCCGATGTCCTTGCAGAATTTTGTCCCAGAAGAATATTGAGAATTGAGGATTGAGAATTTAACAATTTAACAATTTAATAATTCAACAATTTAACCACCTAAAATCATTAGTCTACCTGTGACAACCAACTTAAGAAATCTTCCCAACTATTTAACCTGACGGGGTGACAACAATAGCTCAACCCTTTACCAATTGGACTTTTGAACCGTCTGATGGTATAGTAAAATAGCTGACGGGGTGACAACAATAGCTACAACCTTTGTTTAGCAATGATTATAGCTTCCTAGCAATTAAAAAAATAGAGGCGGCGAAGGCTGATTTGACCTAAGCCTCTCAACGATTTTATGGGCTTTGG
>JAAHGR010000729.1 GCA_010672425.1 Symploca sp. SIO2E6 | reverse complement strand
TAACCCACGCTTTTCCGAGGATCTACTTTCGCAAAGACTGTGTTAAAAGCAGGTAGCTTATCAAAATAACCAACAGGTGGCAACTCGTCCTTGAGGATTGGTAGTTGCTCCCAATTGGGGGTAGCTGATAGGGTTTGCCAGCCCATTTTCAGCTTCATCGCTTTTTCGATTAAGGAAAAAGCAAACTGATATTGATCTTGCAAGATCTGTGCTTGAGCAATTAGTTCAGACTGCTTGCTGAAACTGCTATTGGTAGCAATAGCAATCGTATTGCCCAGAGCCAATGGACATAAATATACTTGTGCAAATACAGCTTGGATAGTCTTGAGCTTCTGGAGATAAAACGGATCATTTTGTAGCAAATTGACTACAACAACACCCTCTGCTGATAAGTGAGCTTTACATAGCTCATAAAATTCTTGAGTTGCTAGGCGATAAGGTAGATAGCCACTGCCTAAAGCCACATCACTGATAATTATATCGTAGAGAATATCCAGAGACTGCTCTTGCAGATACTGCCGTCCATCTTGGATTACTACTCTCATCTGTTCATCTAGTTGTAAACCAAAAAACCTTGTCGCCACCTCAATGAGGGTAGGGTCAAGATCAGTACATTCAATAATTGCTTCCGGAAAGTAGTGGTGCAACACCAAAGGAATTCTACCACCCCCCAAACCAGCAATGTAGATCCTGTTTGGGGTATGCTGCCAGAGCAAGGCGAGCATCATTGCTTGTCGGTAAGGGGAACAGAAGTTGAGGGGATTTGTCAAATCTAACTCAGATTGGACTAAATCTGAGGTAAAATTGTCCTGTCTTAGTAGAGTTAGCCGAATTTTAGATTGAGCTTTGTCCACCATAACGAAGTGAACTCCAGAAGGCTTAACAAAAATTATTCCTTGAGGTTGTTCGTGCAGCCAACGCAGTTGTTGCTCAATTGCCTCCCGGTGGTTAGCTTGCCAAACTTCTAGATTATTCATTCAGGTGGACGATTACAATTAGATGCAGTTGCCTAAAATTTAGATGCAGTTGCCATCTTGATTAACTCATTTTTGGTGAATGGGTAAGCCAACTTGCTCCTATCTTAATCTATCTAACTAAAAATTTGCATTTCTTAAACTATTAAACAGAGGAAAAGCACCCATGGCATTGGATTATTTTGCTCCTGGTGTCTATGTCGAAGAAGTAGACCGTGGCTCCCGCCCCATAGAAGGGGTCAGTATGAGTGTAGCAGGGTTTATCGGTTTCTCCGAGGATGTCAGGGGTGATGCGGAGTTGTTCAAACCGATGATGATTACTACCTGGGATCAGTACCGGGAGTATTTTGCCAAACCTGGTTCCGATGGCTTCACTGACTTCGACGCCTACCTACCCTTTGCTGTTCAGGGTTGGTTCCTCAATGGTGGGGGTCGCTGTTGGGTAACGAGTATTGGTACGAAGCTGCCAGGTTCAGAAGCACCACCAGCAGAAGAAACCGGAATCAGAATGCTCACCTCCGGTAAGCGTCCCTCCTTGCACTTCAACCTCAAGTCGTCAGATACAGGGGAGGGGGGAGCTCTAGCTTTGCCATCTGAAGATGGACGTATCCAGGTTGCCATAGTTGAAAGTGAGCCTAAACCCCTACCAGAAGATGCTCCCGAAGATGCGGAACTTCCTTTAAATACTGGAGAATTCTTTACAATAGTTGTTAGCCAGGGAGGTCAGGAACTAGAAAAGTACGAACACCTGACGATGAATCCAGAGGTGGATACCCAGGTAGCAGAATATGTGGTTACCGCTGTCGAGGCTTCTCAATGGATCACTGTTGAAAATATCTCCCAAACCGGACAACCTCTGTCACGGCGACCGGCCAATGGACTCTATGAAGTCGTACCTCCACCCTATATTGCTAGTCCAGACCGCTTCCCCCGGGATTTACAGGGACAGCGAGATGACCGCACTGGCACCCAGGGGATTTTTGAGATTGACGAAGTAGCAATGGTTGCCTGTCCTGATCTAATGCGGGTTTACCAAGATGGTCTGATGGATTTAGAGCAAGTCCATGGCGTCATGGAAATGATGATCAGCCTTTGTGAAAACTCCTTCCCTGGTCCTGCCTACCGGATGGTAGTGCTAGATGCTCCACCAGTGAAACCTGGGAAGAACGAAAATCGTGCTGTGTCCCCTGAGCAACAGAAACCTCAAGATGTGGCCAAATGGCTGAATGAATTCAACCGCCGTTCTATGTTCGGCGCAATTTATTATCCTTGGATTAAAGTAGCCAACCCCCGCAATGCAGGCCGACCAATGTTAGTTCCTCCCTGCGGTCATATGATGGGTATTTGGTGTCGCACTGACGAGTCCCGGGGAATTTTTAAGGCTCCAGCGAACGAAACACCTCGCGGAGTTACTGGTCTTGCTTATGAAACCAATATGCGGGAACAGGAACTATTGAACCCTAAGGGTATCAACTGTATCCGTAACTTTGCTAATTACAACCGAGGTTTGAAAGTTTGGGGAGCCCGTACCCTAGTAGAACCAGATAACATCCAATGGCGCTATATTAGTGTTCGACGCCTAATTAGCTACATTGAGAAATCCATTGAAATTGGTACTCAGTGGGTGGTGTTTGAGCCAAATGACATGGACCTTTGGGAACGGGTTAAACGGACAGTAGGCAACTTCCTCGAACGTCTCTGGCGGGATGGTGCATTGTTTGGTGCTTCTCCAGCGGAAGCCTTCTACGTCAAGTGCGATGGCACTATCAACACACCAGAAACCATGATGATGGGTCGTTTGTATGTAGAAGTTGGCGTCTGTCCCGTTCGACCAGCGGAATTTGTCATCTTCCGCATTAGTCAGTGGGCTCCCAATCAGTAATCATAGTTATTGGTTGTTTGTTATTGGTTATTGGTTGTTGGTTGTTTGTTATTGGTTATTTGTTATTGGTTATTTGTAAGATTTATCTTAGAATAGGGATAAGGGAACAATTGAAGACGGATTTTTATCTTTACATGGTTCCCTTGCAAGAAGTCTAATGACAAACAACAAACGACAAACGACAAACAACAAACAACAAACGACAAACAACAAACGACAAACAACAAACGACAAACAACAAACAACAAACGACAAACAACAAACAACAAACAACAAACAACAAACAACAAACGACAAACGACAAACGACAAACGACAAACAACAAACGACAAACGACAAACAACAAACAACAAACAACAAGGTGTTAAAAAATGGGCGAACTCAAACCAATTCCTAGTAGTCGATTTTATTGTGAATTCGACGGTATCACAGAGAAAATGGTGAAAAGTGTCACAGAGGTCAGTTTTACGGGACAAACTTCTGGTCACGAAAAACCCTTGGCCTCAACCAAAGGAGGAAAAACCCAGTGGCAAACTACCTCAGGAGGATTTGAAGAGAATCCCAATGTCACTATTGAGGTTTATCTAGCTGAGGGGGATATGGACTTCTACAACTGGATGAAAGGTACAATGCCTAAAAGTGAAGGAGGGGATGGCAAATGGAAAGATCACCGGAAAAATGGTTCGATAGTGGCCTACGATAGTGAGGATGAGGAAGTATTACGTTGGAATTTAACCAACGCTTGGATTAAGTCTTATAAAGGACCAGACCTGTCTGCCGATAGTAAAGATCTTGCTGCCGAGACCTTTGAAATTGTCTGCGAAGAAATCCAGCGGGCTAAATAGTTCTAGTGAAAGAATTAAGCAGGCCGGAGGCTCCGAGGCAGTCCTGATGAAAAAAATTCACCACCAAAGGATGACAGA
>JAAHGR010000728.1 GCA_010672425.1 Symploca sp. SIO2E6 | reverse complement strand
AGCATTTCTGTTAAATAGGCAAACAGTTCAATAAGAGTAATACCGGGATCGGAAGGATTATGGTTAGTCCATTGGGGTGCATAGGTGGGAATCATACTCAGGGCTTCTTGCACCAAGTCATCATAAGTGCGATCGTCAAGATTGGGTAATTCTATGGGCATGACAATTCCTCCTCAGGATTCCACAAAAGTTAAATTGATGGTATGGTTGCCGGAATAAACTAAAAAGCGACCTGTTTGTTTAGTACGTTCTAGTTCTTCCATTTCATCCACCGGGTCATGGGCTTGATCTACCCCTTCAGCTACCTCAAGACTACGCACATGATCGACTCCCGATATGCCTTCGAGTAGTCGATACAAATCAGACTTGTACGGTTCTCGACCAAAATCCCAACCCATTCCCTCAAAACCACCGGTTAGGGGATGGAGAAAACTGGCTAATTGTTGTTCAACTGTTTGTGCTACTTCACTGGCTCCTTCGAGGGAGGTTAAAGCAATTTCGGCGGTAATTTCGACACGCACATAGAGAGGTCCGACTACTGAAATCTGAACCGTTGGCTCAGCATAAGTTTCTAGGTAGTCTTGCACACGGTTAACTAACTCTAAACTGGGTAAAGGTTTAGCTTCAGTGGAACGGGGTACAATAATTACACTGACTGCTCCGAGTAATCCTGGTTTGGTATCTAGGGGATTTACCTTTAAATTGGCCAGGGGTACGCATTTGGCTCTAATTACTGCCGGGGAAGCAAGCTGGGCTAAGTCTTGGTAATCTTCTAAAGTAACGGCACGCTGACGATGGCGAATTTCCTTGGGAGCCCGGTCGATTAAGGAGTCCAGGGTCTCTGCTGCTGCACCCCCTGCTGCGGCTTGATGGTTAATCACTTTGTCCACATAGGGGACTGTGGTTTTGAGTTGGACAATTGAACCTACAGGTTTGTTGCCAGCAGTCCCACCGCCGGTTTGATAGCGACTCATGCGGATATTACCTCTACCTAGGGGAGGAATTAGTCCATTGCGTCCATCACCGAAGCGAATCTTTCCGGTAAGATTGTCAAGGACATAATGGCGATCGCGTGCTTGTGATTCGTAAAAGTCCTTGACTTGATGCCAACGTACCCAAATTGCTTGAGGTCTTCCGGTGGTATTAGTAATAGTAGTAATAGCATCTTTCCCTTCTTCAAGGACAATTTTTTGCTTTTCTAAGGCAGAAGGCACTTCTGGTTCCCGGACTTCGAGCTGCTGACCTGCTAAAATTGGTAGGCGAGTTGTCTGAAACTGTTGATTCTCATTGCCATCACTAGAACCCAGGATTTCCTTGTGGATGGTAACTGTTTGGACTGCCATCGTGGTGTTGAGCAATACTTGCTCCAACCTCGGTTCAACTTCGTAGTCACCCTTTAACCATTGAACCCGTAACCAATAACGGGGAGGTAGATTAAAGTCGGCTTTTGTGGTAAAATCCTTTGGTGGCAGGAATTCGATTAAACCGGAACGGGTAAAGTTTTCGGTTGCATCCCTAACTAGCAGTTTTGTCCATTGTTTGCCATTCCAATATTGCCAGGAAAGTTGGGGAGAGCCAGTTGGTGTAGGGTTATCAAGCTCTTCACCGTAGACAATATCTACAAGACGGAAAAATAAGCTGAGGGGACGGTGGGAAAATCTGCCGTTTGCTGGTGGCACAAAACCCAAATAAAGAGTTGGTTTTGCCTCTTGTGTAGCTGCTTTGAAGGGCACAAATGACGGATTTGAAGTCAAATCGATTTGCTCATTAACGAAATCGTTAGATAGCAACACCTGTTGAGGCGGTATTGCCGGTGTATTTGAGTAGTCTAGTGAATAATTGGCGGTAATAGAATTAATTAAGGGAGGAGCAAAACTGGCAGGCTTCAAGATATACTTGATATCTCCAGTATTATCATCTCGTCTAACTGTTCCATCTGCGTCGCGATCCGGGATATAACTAGCCTCCTTACCATAATCACCAGCAGTAATTTGTACCTGAATCCAGGCACTGTCGATGCCACCAATGGTCTTGATTTGCGGTTGTGCAGGTAGGGTAAAGCTAACTACTTGAGTTCTGGGAATCGTGAAAGCTTTGGTATTATCCTGAAAGTTATTTGAGGTATTTTTCTCAATCTCGTCTGTGGTTAATGGAGAACCTTCATTTCGGGTTGATGTACCCAGTAGAGTCCACTCCTCACCATCCCAAAATCTCCATTGCAGCTTGAGGTTAGGATTAATCGATTCCTCTGTTGGTTCAATGCCAGCATTATTAGGGTCAATTACATTAACCTGAAGTTCGATTGTGCCACCTTGGGTAAAGGCTGTATATTCTGCCAAATCTAGATAGAGAGTATCGCCAAATCTCGGTTTCTCGCCAAAGGGGAAAAATGGCTGGCTCAAATCCAGGGATACTTGGTTAGTCAAAGCATTCTCAACTTTCAGAGTCTGATGATTGAACTTTCCTTGGATAGTTAGATTAGTAACTTGAGGCAGATGTGGTTCGATGGCTGAGGTAAGAGGAGTTACGAGGCGGCAGCGCAACCAGCGGTTATTCAGCAGATGCTGGGGTTTGGCAAGAGATGAACGAAAATGGGAAAAGGTTATATTGCCGCTGTTAGTTAGATTAGCCGTTGCGTCTAATATCAGAGGAGAAGTTTCACTATTTTCGGTATTATCTTGCTCTAGTTGTGGACTAAAGGAAATTTCTGTATTGCTATCCCAAATTTCCCATTGCACGATTCTGTCGGGGATATCTCCTGCCAATGGGGCTATTTGAAAGTTTAAACGTATTTCCTCTAAAGCTGAATTATTGAATAAGGAATCCTGTCTGATGTAAAGAATATGCTCTATCCAGTCACTACCGCGAAAAGCGGCAACTCCAGACGAATTAGCCTGGTGGAGAATTAAACTATGATCACTCCATCTATCCTGTTGGCGATCGCGGACAAAGATAGACTCTAATTTTACCGCACTCACCACTAATTCCCGTTCCGTTTCAAAAATTACGGGGTCTTTTTCCCCTTCAGCCGGAGGTGCAGCCACTTGTGTCCCTCTTGGCACTACCCCATCAACCGTAGTGCCAGCCGCCAAAGAAAATGTCAGGGGGACTCGTGCCGGTTGGGGTGGTAAGCGAGAGGCTCCTAATAAATCCAAAAAGGCTAAGAAATTCTTATCGGGAACTTGATTAAGCCTTTCAATAATAATCTCGGCAAAGCGAGCAAAGATATTAACTAATGCGGCTCTAGTTCCTTGCAGATGTGTAGCATCTCCTGTATATTCTTCCAAAAGAACCTGCACCTGCTCAGCAATCTCCTTGGCTGTCCGTTGGTCAATTTGCGGTGCTAGTTTAACCATTAGCCTGCACCTCCTTCCAGATAAAACGGATAAACTAAATTAAAAACGTTATTAGTGGCTCGTACTTGATAGTCGATACTAACCAACATCTTCTCTGTATTCGGGGTAATCTCGATTTCCGGTGTACCCCTTGGGTTAGCAGTAATAGTGACGCTATTGACTTGCACATCTATGACATCGATCCGGGGTTCAAAAATCAGCAAAGCTTCCTGGATAGCCTGGGATACTCTGCCAGCCGTAGCAGGTGAGTTAGGTTCAAAAACTAAGTCGTAAATACCGCAACCAAAATCGGGACGCATGACTCGCTCACCTTTGGCAGTACCGAGGATAATTAAAATCGACTGTCGTACACTCTCTTCATATGCGGCAAGTTGGAAATCTCCTTCAGTATTTGGACTGAGGGGAAATCTTATCCCAACACCTAAAAATGG
>JAAHGR010000727.1 GCA_010672425.1 Symploca sp. SIO2E6 | reverse complement strand
GTCAGTGCGGAATGGATACAGCTCGATGAGCCGATTATTTCCACCGACCTTATGCACAATTAAATTCTCACCCACACCGTAAATCCTTATCTTTGTGTCCTTTGTGCCTTTGTGGTTTATTTTCCATAAACTTCTACTCTCTATCTCCAAGGTTTCATCTTCAAGTCAGCCTTGCTTAAAGGGAGACGCGGAGACGCGGAGACGCGGAGACGCGGAGAGGAATTGAGGGTTTTTGTCTTGTTTTCAGAATATACAATTTAAATGCGTATTAGCTTAACTGAGCAGCTAAAACCTCCTTGTCCCCCTTGTGCTCATTGTCAAATTGCTTCAATAACTACTAGGATTTTTCACCTATATCTGAATCCTTGTACCAATAGCACAGTATGGCCTGTGAATATAAAGTCGGTTTCAATATATATGTGCGCACATTTTTCCATTGTAAAATCATAGCAAAAAATAAGAACACGCATCAACTCTGTTCTAGCTCCCCTGCTCCTTGAGTGGGAGATCCAGCAAAAGGCAGAGGGCTCCAGGGCAGAAGGCTCTAAGGAAAGAGGTTGACTGGTATTGGTTTTGCTGCATAAGGCAATTGTCCTAACTGCCTTGGCGATTGCTATATTTGTCTCTCCAGACACTTTTTCGACGTATAATCTTACCTTAGTTGCCAATTCCCAATACCCAATACCCAATTCCCAATTCCCAATTCCCCATTCCCCATTCCCAAATGAAGCAACAAAACTCTAGCGTCATAGTTTCTCCCAGGGAGAGTATCGGAGTCCAAGCAGCGGCTCATCGCTTAGGAATTTCCGTAGGTAGAGTGCGCACCCTGTTAGGTCAAGGTAGAATCGAAGGAGCCCAAAAACTGGGGAGAAGATGGCAGATTCCGACCCGTAAGGGTATGCCCAAAATCATCCCCGGTCACAGAGGTCCCAAAGGCAGTTGGTACCTCAAGCCACGGACTCAGAATGGTTTTATCCATGCGAATCAGCACCTGCTGCGCTTTAACCGTAAAGATGCTGGCTCCCGTCCCGCGATCGCAGTTAAACTCGGCAAGCATTCCCAATATGGCCATTACGTAGAAATTAAAGGGCGATCGCGCTTAGTTTACTCTCCTAACAAACCGTCCTCAAATTGCCGAGCAAGATTATGGATGGAAGTCCCTCCTACAGTGCCCGTAGGTTCGAGCAAGTTTGAGACTCCTGGAGAGACGCGGGGACACGGGGACGCGGGGACGGGGAGACGGGGAGACGGGGGGAGGGGGAGAATTGAGAGCCCACCCCAAATTTCGTTCACTCCTCCGGAAGACAGTGGGCAAGCGGTAGGAGTGCCAGAAGCCGCTTATCTGTTGAGAGTTTCCCCCCAGCGGGTGCGACAGTTGCTCAATCAGGGTCGCATTGCCGGAGCGAGCAAGATAATCCAGCGGTGGAGGATACCCCTGGGCAGCAGTGGATTGCCACAAGTCTCGGCAGGGAGTCGGGGACCGAAGGGAACTTGGTGTTGTCCTCCCGTAGAGAAAACCATAATTCGGATTAATCAAGCCAAGATTCACACCAATACTGCCAGCAACTCCTGCCTACCAGTCATCGATATCTGGCACAATGGAACCGTTTGCCACTGTCATGAGGTGGAGATTATGGGACCGAGTCGGATTCTATATCGACCCCATCACGGAGGTGCTTACAGTCTGTGGGTTGAAGTTGCGACCGAGGTGAAAGTGGTGGGTAAGATAACATGAGCCTTTGGTTTGGAGCAATTGCCATAGAAACGCTCGAGTAGAAGTTATTGTCCTCATTCCAGAACGATCTCAAATAGAAGAGGAGGAAGATTCTGATTCTAAAGCTACACTTTTACAAGACTTTCGGCAGGCTTGGCACGAAGCTATGACCGGACAAACTATCCCCATTGATCAATTGTGGAAAGTCTTTTTTATCCAAACCATAAGAGAAACTATGCCCATTCACTATTGGGAAAATATTAATACCTTTGCCTTCAAAGATTTTCATCCACAGCGCACAATTGCCATTATGACAACGGGGTCAATTGAACAACATGGCCCGCATCTGCCCGTCGGCGTTGATGCCATGATTGTACGCGGCGTACTGCACGGTATCCTGAAACGAGTCCCTGATGATATTACTGCGATCGCCCTGCCCGTTTTGCCTATTGGCAAGGCGATCGAGCATGAAAATTTTGATGGGACGTTATCGTTATCTACCGAGACTGTGATGGCATTGTGGCGTGAGATCGCTGCCAGCGTTTTCCGTACCCCGGTGCGCAAGCTGTTGATGCTCAATAGCCATGGCGGACAATCCGACGTTGCGCGTATTGTTGCCAGAGATTTACGCGCCCATCACAAAGCCCTTGTTGTGCCCGTGAACTGGTGGACATACAAGGCTAAAACTCTGTACCAAGACACTGAGTACACCCATGGTCTACACGGTGGCGCCGAAGAAACCGCCCTGATGCTGCATCTGCAGCCTGACCTTGTAAACCATAGGGAGATTAAAAACTTTGTGCCTGTATCTTTGGAACAGGCTCAGCAGTACCCGATGCTATATGGCTCTGGTGTCAAGCAAGCCTGGATGGCCGAAGACCTACACCCCCAAGGCGCAACAGGAGACGCCACCATCGCCACACTCGAAGACGGCCAAAAAATTTGTGAGGAGGCCGTCGAGTCCATGATTGCTCTGCTGCAGGACATGGTGGCGTATCAGATTTAATCGATTTTGAGGATAATGAGAATGTGCAAGCAGGACCTGAAGACGTGAGAGCCAATGCCGTCAACTTGGCTTTGAAATTATCATTGGGTTTTCTAAAGGTTGGTTTGTGGTTTTTTAGGGATTAAATAAAATAGCAGTATTACGCGATCGCCGCCATCACCTGGCAAGCCATCAACCCCACCGCAAACCGCACCGACTGTTTGCGGGCGACCGATGAGGACCTTTTCCGAGTCACTGGCGTCTACAGACAGATGACCCAGGCAACAAGCGATCGCGGTATGAGATATTGGGGATTAACGAAATATTGGGTTGTAGTGCCTCGACACACCTAAAAATGTAGGTTGGGTGTAACGTTCGCGTAGCGTCGGTCGAAGGAGAAGTGAAACCCAACGAAACCTTCTCCATTGTTGGGTTACGCTACCGCTTCACCCAACCTACTTATTCCACCATTTTAGGTGTGTCACGCTACTGGCGTGACACACCTAAAATAGTGTAATAGGAAATCGACGGCTTCCTTGTCAAATAAGGGTTTGAGCCAAAATCTATTCCCTCATTTTAAGTGTGTCACGCCACTACTGGCGCGACACACCTAAAATGATTAAATAGATGTAGGTTGGGTCGAGGCAACGAGACCCAACACTCCTTCTGTGCTGCGTTGGGTTTCACAATTGTCAAATTGCTTCAATAATTCCTCGGTATTTTCACATATATCGGAATCTTTGTACCAATAGTACAGTATAGCCAGTGAAAATCAAGTCGGTTTCAATATATATGTGCGCACATTTTCCCATTGTAAAATGGTAGCAAAAAATAAGAAAAAAATCAACTCGGTTCTAGATCTTCTTTTTCGACGTATAATCTTACCTTGTTGCCAATTCCCAATTCCCAATTCCCAATTCCCAAATGGTGATAGTTTAATAGTTTATCGAGGTTTGGAGTTGATAAGCTGATGTGCAGCTAAATTGTATAATGCGAAAACGTGAAAATATTGTAGTGCGTTCCCATAGCGTGCGCGTAGTGCGAGCATCTTGCTCGCTAGTATTATACAAATTAAATGCGTAACAACTTAT
>JAAHGR010000726.1 GCA_010672425.1 Symploca sp. SIO2E6 | reverse complement strand
GAGCAGTTTATCCAGCGCTGGCATTCGGCTTTAGCCTCCGAGGAGACAGCCGACAGGGTGAGCGAAAAAATGGGTGGGGAAACAAGTAAGCAGACGCGGAGACGCGGAGACGCGGAGACGCGGAGAATTGAAATCCCACCTCATATTTCGCTCACCCCAGCCAATAGTCAGTCAGAAACTCCAGAGCAAATAGCAGAAAACTTGAAGCGACAGTTGCGCCAGCGCCAGGAATTACGACAATTGGCATCAACCCCCTTGCTTTGTGCCATGATTTGTGCGTTGCACCGGGAAAGGCGAGAAACTTTACCTAGTGCCAGGTTACAGCTGTACTGGGAATGTATTAATATGTTGTTGAACCGGCGGGATGAGGGACGAAAAATTAAGCTGGATGACACCTATCCCAGGGGACTGAATGAAGCTCAAAAGACTGAATTACTTCAAAGTCTAGCTTTGAAGCTAATGCGTTTAAACCGTTCCGATTTAGAAGCAGAGCGGGTTGAGAGTCATTTTGACTTAGAATTGAAAAATATCAGTCTGCCAGCAACGGTAACCGGTAAGCAGATTCGGGATCTGTTTGTTGATCGAGCGGGATTGTTACGGGAACCGGTAGTAGGACAAATTGATTTTGCCCATCGCACATTTCAAGAATATTTGGCAGCGAAAGCAGCACTAGATGAGGACAGTCTTGAAGAGCTATTGCAGAAAGTAACCGATGACCAATGGCGAGAATCGATTATTGTAGCTGCTGGTTTGGCTCGTCCTAAAGAGCGAGTCAGACTTTTAAATCATCTGACTAAGCGACGTTATGGCAAGGCTAAAACGAAAAAATACTTACACCTGTTGGCAGTTGCTTGTTTAGAAACCGCAACAAAGGTTGATCCAAAAACTCGCGATCGAGTTTTAACTCGTGCCGAAAAATTACTACCTCCTAAAGATGATGACGAGGTGACAATGGTGGCAAGGGCAGGTAATGAGATAGTCCCCTTGCTCAAGTATAAATCCCACTATTCTGCTGATGAAGCCTATAGATGTATCGAAACTCTGGTGCAGATTGGTACTAATACGGCGATGGAAACTCTTGTGGACTATGCAAAAGCGACTTTTGAGTCAGAACAAGATCAGTATTCAATTGGTCGTGCCATCGGACGAGGTTGGTACGTTTTCGAGCAGAGTGCCTATTTTTCCCAAGTCTTATCTAATCTAGAAATAATAAGTTTAGAAAAAACTCAAATCTCAGATGTCAGTCCGCTCAAGACTCTCACTCAGTTAAAAAAATTGATTCTAGACCTCACACAGATATCGGATATATTGCCATTAAGGAACTTAACTCAGCTAGAAAGATTGCATTTGTCAGGAACCCAGGTAACAGATTTCTCACCCTTGAGTGGACTTACCCAGCTCGAAGTATTGAATTTGTCCAAAACCCAGGTAACAGATATATCCCCCTTGAATAGACTTACTCAGCTCAAAATATTGAATTTGTCCAAAACCCAGGTAACAGATATATCCCCCTTAAGTGGACTTAACCAGCTCGAAGTATTGAATTTGTCAGAAACCCAGATAACAGATTTCTCCCTCTTGAGTGGACTTAACCAGCTCAAACTATTGAATTTGTCCAGAACCCGGTTAGCAGATATCTCCCCCTTGAAGGACTTAACTCAGCTCAAACTATTGAATTTGTCCAGAACCCAGGTAACAGATGTCTCTCCCTTGAGTAGACTTACCCAGTGCCAGGAATTAGATTTGTCAGAAACCCAGATAACAGATGTTTCCCCTTTGAATGGACTTACCCAGCTCGAAGCATTGGATTTGTCAGGAACCCAGGTAACAGATGTCTCCCCCTTGAATGGACTTACCCAGCTCAAACTATTGAATTTGTCACAAACTCAGGTAACAGACGTGTCGCCTTTAAAGCATTTACCCAGTCTGAAAATTTATACTAAAAATGATGACAAGAGCAAGCAGTGGCGAGCAATAGGTATGAAGATTGCAGATAAAGATATCCAATATTTTATGCATGTAATGCGAATGCGATCGCGAAACAATAGCTTTCCTGCACCTTAGCGGAAAATTCCCTAATACCTAAACCTAACACAAGTGGTAATAGATCCTTGTTGCTATTTCATTATAGTATAAACGACTCCTTGGGGAGAATTTGGCAACCGCAAGGTTATCGACAGGGCGGGTTTTGTATAAAGAATGTCGTCAAATGCGTTAACGGTGACTCTAAACCATTAGTGTAAATTTAAGCTAGGGATAGCTTAATGTTTAGCTTCCACACCCGCCCAGAGTTTAAACTCACAGGCTTTTAGCTAAAGTCCACAAAGCGTGGACTGAAGATTGATACCAAATCCGGCACAGATACCCCCTTTATGTTTTACGCCTGTAGAGACGTGCCATGGCACGTCTCTACAAGGTTTTGCGGTTTATTTAAAACGGGGGTGATTAACCCGAATTTGGTATGAGTCATCTAAAGATGACTTGAGCTTAAGCCAAGGAACTTAAGTTCCTTGTGGGGCATGGATTTTACGTTAATTTGACACCAATGACTCTAAACCCGCCCCTACAATAAATTTACGGATTTTTATACCAATTCTACATTAGGGGAATGTTTATCAATTACAAATATAACGTAACCAACGGCTAGGTTATCGCTAGGGCGGGTTTTGTTCCAAGGTTATCGTGAAATGCGATAAGATATCTCTAAACCCGCCCCTACAAATATACTGAATTTGTTCCTAATTCCCAATTCCCAATTCCCAATTCCAATTCTACATTGGTTGCTTTTGCCAAGGTTGTGTGCTATTGTTGTACAATGGAAAAATGTGCGCACCTATATACTCTGATTTTCGAGGACAGGCAAGATGCCTGTTCGACTCATAATTGATAAAGAGAATTTGGTATAAATTAGATGCTCGCGATTAGCTTCGCTGCTGCCCAAAGCGATCGCAAGATACAGCGCTTTGCGCTGTAATAAAGTACACTTTTCTCAAAGTCCCCGTGGAACTAAAAGCGTAGCATCCTCTGGCTTCCCCCTTATTAAGGGGGACGGGAGGGGGATCTAAGGGGGATTTAGGGGGATCAACAATGTACCGCATAACAGAGCAAACTGCTGTATCCGCTCATCACGTTACAGATATCCCAAATACCGCACATATCCCAAATATCCCAAATATCCCACATCTTGTAGGGGCGGGTAATGGGAAAATCTAGACCATTTAACCCAAATATTGGAATCATTTCCCACCCTGTCAGTATCTTTCCGGTTAACCTAATCAACCGCTAGGTTATGGCTAGGGCGGGTTTTGTACAACAGTTATCGTAAAATTCGATAAGATATCTCTAAACCCGCCCCTACAAATATACTGAATTTGTTCCTAATTCCTAATTCCCAATTCCCAATTCTACATTGGTTGCTTTTGCCTTGTTTTTGTGCTATTGTTGTACAATGGAAAAATGTGCGCACCTATATACTCTGATTTTCAAGGACAGGCAAGATGCCTCTTCCACTAATAATTGATAAAGAGAATTTGGTACAAATTAAATGCTTGCGATTCAGCTTCGCTAGTGCCCAAAGCGATCGCAAGATACAGCGCTTTGCGCTGTAATGAAGTACACTTTTCTCAAAGTCCCCGTGGAACTAAAAGCGTAGCATCCTCTGGCTTCCCCCTTATTAAGCTATGCATTAGTCACATCTTTCTTAACATAATGGGACTTGACACAATGCGTAGTTTTGGGGGAGACTAGGAGCCAAGTTTGGGCAATATCATGCAACCGTCGTAGACCCCGCC
>JAAHGR010000725.1 GCA_010672425.1 Symploca sp. SIO2E6 | reverse complement strand
CAACAACCAACAACCAACAACCAACAACCAACAACCAACAACCAACAACCAACAACCAACAACCAACAACCAACAACAACCAACCAACAACCAACAACAACCAACCAACAACAACCAACCAACAACCAACAACCAACAACCAACAACCAACAACCAACAACCAACAACCAACAACCAACAACCAACAACAACCAACCAACAACCAACAACCAATACTAAAGCGCGATCGCGTAATGAATAAGCTGAGCTATTTTTTGACGCAGGGTTTCTAGTCCTAAACGCTGATTAGCCGAGATAAACACTCCCTGAGGGAATTCTTCTTGAGCTAAGGTTAAGGTATCACTATCTACTTGATCGACTTTATTGAAAGCTACTAGTATCGGTCCTGGTGTAATCGGCATTTCTGACAAAATCGCCATCACAGAACTAATGTGACTTTGCCATGCAGGATGGGATAAATCCACTACATGCAATAGTGCGTCAGCATCAGAGACTTCTTCGAGGGTAGCACGGAAGGCATCGACTAAAGATGGTGGCAGTTCGTGGATAAATCCCACGGTATCGGTGAGTAGAATGGAGATTGGTTCCTCAGTTACAGCATTGGGAACAGTTAATCTTCGGGTAGTGGGGTCAAGAGTGGCAAATAACTGATCAGCAGTGTAAACTTCTGCATTAGTCAGTGTATTTAAGAGAGTCGATTTCCCCGCATTGGTATAACCGACTAAAGCGACTGTCGGCACTTCTTGCTTTTGCCTGCGCTGTCGCTGCCGGGATCGATGAGCCTGCAACTGGTTCACTTCCTGTTGTAATCTGGCAATGCGACGTTGAATAGCACGGCGTTCGGTTTCCAGTTTAGTTTCACCTGGACCACGAGTACCAATACCACCACCTAACCGGGACATTGCTTGACCTCGACCGGTAAGACGGGGTAACATATATTCTAGCTGGGCAAGTTCTACCTGTAATTTACCAGCACTCGATTGAGCTCGTTGGGCAAAAATATCTAGAATTACTTCTGTACGATCTACGACACTGACACCAAGTCGGGATTCTAGGTTGCGGACTTGAGCTGGTGAAAGATCCCGGTCAAAAACTACCAAGTTTGCTCCTAAGGTTTGGACAATCAGAGCCATTTCATCAACTTTACCAGCACCAACCACTGTTTGGGGATGGGGACTGGAGCGCTTTTGCTGCATTGTCTGTAGTACCTTACCACCAGCAGTTTCCACCAACCTCCGGATTTCTGCTAAACCATCTTGGAAATGCTCCGCAGTTATCTGTGCAGTCATTAAGCCGATAATCAGCACCCTATCTTGTTCGATATCCCTAGCATCTAATTGTTGGACCATGAATTGTCGGCGGAATTCCGCTTCTAGTCCTTCAACTAAATCTAAGAAGTCTTGCTGGGTAAGGATATCCAGGCTTAGGGGTGGTGAGAGAGTCCAGTTAAGTCCGAAGTTCGTATTGTCACTATTCTCAGGATGGTTTAATTCCTGTTCATTGGGAGGTAGCAAATGAGCTAAGTAGGTTTCTTGGACATAACCGGTAGCACCACCACCCCTGCGTTCAAATCCTGAGCCGCTAAGATTCAAAACGACCAAGGCATCCAGCCGCTGAATAGCCATGGCAGTTAGGTAGGATTGTTTGGGGATTTCTGGTTTAAGGTGGGTAGCAAGACAGCGAATCCCACATAAACGTTCTGCACCGTAACGTGGTAATTCTCGGGGTGGAATCCTCGTCTGAGAAGGAGTGCCAACCGCCACCCGAATTACCTGTCCTCGGCGGTTAATATAAGTACACAAAGGTTGTTTAAGATCACTGCTAATAGCAGCAAGTCGCTGAGCGAACTCTGACGTGGTCAAGTAATCACCAGGTAAGCGCTGGTGATACAGCCGTTTCAGCTGCTTGAGCTGGCTGGACTTCAGACCTTTGAGATTACCGTAGATAGTTTCGATAGGCTTCTTTACCAGTAAGCTGGTTGGTGAATCAACATAATCTTATTTTAACTTTGACCGGAGATAAGAGTGCTTTAGGTGATGACGGCTTTTAGATTAAGATTGTTCCAGAATCACCTTGACTGGGGAATTGGGAATTGGGAATTGGGAATTGGGAATTGGGAATTGGGAATTGGGAATGGAGAATTGGGAATTGGGAATTGGGAATTGGGAATGGAGAATTGGGAATGGAGAATTGGGAATTGGGAATAAGCTCACCTCGTTGGTACTCTTATTCTACTAATTAATTCTCGTGTTTGGTTTGTTGACGTAGTTGTTCTAACTCTTGACGCATTTGTTCTAACTCTTGACGCATTTGTTCAGCACGTTGACTTTCTTGTTCGGAGCGTTGGCGCTCTTGTTCTAACTCTTGACGCATTTGTTCAGCACGTTGGTGCTCTTGTTCGGCACGTTGACTTTCTTGTTCGGAGCGTTGGCGCTCTTGTTCTAACTCTTGACGCATTTGTTCAGCACGTTGGTGCTCTTGTTCGGCAAGTTGGCGCTGTTGTTCGGCTTGTTGACGTAGTTTTCCTATCAGTTGACGCTCTGTTTTTACTACTTCTTCAGGTAGAGCATAAGCATGACCCTCTTGGTCATACCACAGTAGCCATTCTCGCCCCCATCCCACATGAGTTATTTTACCTCTGCCAATACCCAAACCTATTTCTGGTATCCAGTAGGGTTCTGTTGTCTGTAAGATGTACCTTCCCTGTTCTAAACGATATAACTCGAAGGGTTGGTGTTTGCCTCTTTGCGAGTGATTGGGATTGTAAATTAGGTAGTACTTTACTCCCAATTTTATATACTTTTCCTTTTTTTCTTCGTACTCATCGTTGTAGTGTTTGGAGACTATTTCCAGTGCCAACAGAGGAGGAATATCATCTTCTTCCCACAGGACATAACTGAGTCTTCCTTTTTCCGAGGAGCACCTGGGCACACCAATGCTCAGGAAACCGTCGGGAGTCACTGCTGGTTGACGTTTACCTTGATAAAGGTAGTAGATAGCCATATCTACACCAAAAAACCAATCTTGGCGCTCTGGCCAGATGAAGGCCAAGATATATAAAAGTAAATTAGGAATCAGGTTTTGTAGTTCATTATCCACAGGGGTCTCATCGGAGCAGGGTAACTCCTCACTAGTTGGTAGACGCAAAAGTGGTGAAAATTGTACCATCTGTGGTTACTCCATCGGGTGAGGCAAAGATCCTATTTCTAGGATAAATGACCAGAGAGATTTTAGATTTTAGATTTTAGATTTTAGATTTTAGAATTCAAACGGTCACAAGCCCCTAAATTTATTTATGGAATACATCTCTGATATTCAATCTTCAATTGCTTGACTAAAGTTCGAGATCCAGGAGCTCACTAAATTATTGACCTGCTCTGGTACCTCATCATGGGGACAATGTCCAGCTTGGAGATAGTGCTCCGTCAACTGAGGATAGTATTGACGGAATTTAGCTCCCCTTTCTCTGGCATTAATCCAGGGATCTGCTTCTCCCCACAACATCAATAATGGGCATTTCATCTGTGCCAAGAGTACATCAATCTTTTTCCCTTGGCGTGACTTGAACACCGAAGCAAAGACCTTATTGGCACCGGGATCGCAGGAAGGACGATAAATTTCTGCTACCAATTGTTCTGTAACTGCACTTTGGTCAAGATAGACTTTGGAGAGAGTTTTGCGAATTATTGAGGGTTGCCGCAGATACTGGAACAAGAGAAAACTTGCCCAGGGTTGCAATAACACTGCTTTAGTCAAATCACCTAGGAATTTGGCTACGGGATTCTTGGGAGTTGATGA
>JAAHGR010000724.1 GCA_010672425.1 Symploca sp. SIO2E6 | reverse complement strand
GCTGTAATCTAAAGTAAGGTTTCCTACTTGGAGCCGTTGAGGTTGAAGCTGAGGGGAGCGTCGTTGTAAGGCTCTTAACCGTGCTAGGAGTTCTGCCATACCAAAAGGCTTTACCAGATAATCGTCTGCTCCTGCATCTAATCCAGCTACCTTATCCTCCATCCTATCTTTGGCTGTTAGCATCAAAATCGGCAGTGGATTCTTTTGAGCACGTAACCGTTGACATAACTCTAATCCTGATATGCTGGGCAGCAACCAGTCAATAATTGCCAGGGTATATTGTGCCCACTGATTTGCCAAACAGTCCCAGGCTTCATTACCATCGAGCATCCAGTCAACTATATACTTTTCTTGATTGAGAGTTTGCTTGATTGCAGCGCCTAAATCTGGTTCGTCTTCAACTAGGATAATTCTCATCAGATCTGTCCTAAATATGGAATCTATATCACCACAGAGGCACAGAGAACACAGAGTTATTGTATGGCTAAAAGTCTACTGAACATCTAACCAGAAGTCAGCGGTAACAATTTTGCCATTGCGATTAAACTGACCCCAAGCTTTGTATTTTCCTGATTCTGGAAAGCTAGTAACAAAATGCACCTGTCCATCTGAGGTATCTTTGAGAGCATGGGCATGAATATAGTCTGCTCTGGTTAGGGAAGATGAATTTTTGACAATTACTAAATGTCCTAGTTCTCCTAAGTAAGGTTGCAAGTTCTTAACGGCTTGATTATTTGCTTTATCCTTTAAGTTAAACATTACCGTTACTTCTTTCCCAACTTTGAGTGTGGGTTGAGATAAGGTAAGTTCAACCTCAGTATCATCAAAAGTTTTAGAGCGGTTTAGGTCAACTTCTGGTGTAGTTGGACTGTTTCCTGAAACTTCGGCTTGCAATACTGAGACTTGTTCATTTTGCCCAGAAGGTTTGTAATCACTGAAGAGAGTATAGTTACCTGCTTGAGGAAAAGTTGCTTCAACTTCAAAGCGTCCGTTTTCTTTGTAGTCGGGATGAATATGGTCGTAAAATTGCAGGTCATCACTGACGACAATCAGATGCATAATTTTTTCTTGAAAAATCTCAAAATCAGCAACCGCTTTGCCCTCTGAGTCTTGAATATCAATTACTAAAGCAGCTGGTTCATTGGGCTTAATTTCCGCTGGAGCAGTTAGTTTAGCTTGGGTAGTGGCGGAGTTTTCGGTTGTGCCATGATTGTGGCTACCGTGATGATGCCCAGAGGAATTATCTGATGCTGTATGGTCATTCGTGTGTTCTGTTTGAGCAGATGTGTCTTCAGATGTTGGTGGTTGTGAGCAGCTTTGAATTAGGAATAAGTTGGAAGCAATGAGGAATGTACAAACTAAACGATTCATATAAAACCTCGCCATTAAATTGAATGTAAGAAACACTTTTGGGAGCAATAGGGGCGTAATTGCCTAACACTTAACACCTACCCTACTACTGGCAGTATGCCAGTTCCACTCACCTAACACCTTATTGATTAAAGGAAAAACGACCGTTCACTTTTTCTCCTTTGATATCTGTCTGAATCACAACCTTATACTCACCAGGTGCTTTTTCAGGCAAAATAGCAACATAGTGTTTACCTTCAGCGTCATAGGTAAAATCTAAAGACTTTTGCTCACCATTGGGTAACTGCACTTGACCTTTTACTTTAGCATCAGGAATTGCTTGGTGCTCACTCCCCGTTTGTAGAAAGAAATCTAGGTGAACTCCACTATCCTCTGGTAGAGAAACCAACTCTAAATGGTAGAGACCAGATTCAACTACTTGACCTCCTTGAGAGACAGTTGAATCGTGTCCTTCTGCTGTAGACTTAGATGCTTCAGTTTCAGTCGTAGTTTCTGTAGGAGTAGTTGTCTCGGTTTCTTCTGTACTACTTCCACAAGCAGCTAGAAACATGAGTCCGACAGTACCGATAACGATTAGACTAGCTTTTAATGATTTCATGGTTTTATTTCCTTATTAATTGAAAATTTGGGAATGGAGAATGGAGAATATTTATGAACTCTTCACTTATTACTTATTACTTATTACTTCAAAAGAAGCTTGAGAACTTGCTGTCTCAACAACAGCTTTACGAACAGCTGATTTCGGTACTAAGAAGCGACCAAATTGAGCATATAAAGCTGGCAAAACTAACAGTGTTAGTGCTGTTGAAGTAAACAATCCTCCTAATACCACTATCGCTAAAGGCTGTAAGATTTCCTTACCAGCACCAGTGCCGATTACCAGAGGAACCATCCCCAGTGCTGAAGTTAGTGCTGTCATCAAAATTGCTACTAGTCGTTCCATCGAACCCTCAAAAATCACTCGTTTTAGGGGCATTCCTTGAGCCAACTTATTGTTATAGTTGTCTACCAGTAGTAAGCCGTTGCGGGTGGCAACACCGAATAGGGTGATAAATCCTACCATTGAAGCCACGGAGAGGATGCCGCCGCCGAGGGCAACGGAAAAGATACCTCCAGTTAAAGCCAGAGGTAGATTGAGCATAATCATCACTGTGGCTGAGATGGATTTGACGGCAAAGTACATTAACACTGCAATAACAATCAGTGCTAAAGTGCCAAAAATCAGTAAGTTTTGGGATGCCCGTTGTTCTGATTCAAATTGCCCCCCGTACTGGATAAAATAGCCAGAAGTTACTTGCACCTGTTCTGTTACTGCGGCTTGAACATCTTTGACTACGCTGCCTAAATCCCTACCAGCAACGTTGGCAGAGACGATAATCAGGCGGGAGACATTTTCCCGATTAATAGTATTAGGACCAGTGCCGTAGTCAATATTGGCGACTTGAGTCAGGGGAATTTTTGTCCCTGTGGGGGTATCTACCAGTAAATTGCGGATGGTATCCAGGTTATTGCGGGATTCTGCCTGTAACCACACCACCAAGTCGAACAATTGTTGATCTTCCAATACTTGGGAAACTACTCGCCCATTGAGAGCAGTTTCAATCATTTCTGAGAGTTGCCCCACACTAAGACCATAACGGGCAGCGGCTGTACGGTCAAATTGAATCTGTACTTGCTTGATGGGGACTTGGGGTTCTAGGATCAGATCCACAACACCAGGAATATCCCGCATCGTATCCCTAACTTGAGTGCCGATGGTACGTAATTCAGGGAGATCCGAACCAAAGATTTTTACTGCGATCGCACTTCGTACTCCTGATAGTACTTCATCCATCCGGTGGGAGATAAAGCCACCAATACTAGGAGCTACTCCCGGCAACTTGGCGAATTCCTCCCGCAGCTGCTCGATACTTGCCTCCCTCTCTTGCATCCCCTCCTCACTCAGTTCCACATCCAAATGTCCTAAAGTGACACTTCCAGCATCTGCATCTCCTGGAGCACGTCCTGCTCGTAATTGCACCGACTCAAATCGGGGGTCATCTTTGAGAGCTACTTGCATTGCTAACCCAGCACGATTAGTCATTTCTAAGGAGACACCAGGATAGAGGGTGAAAGCATTAACAAGCGATCGCTCCTGAAATTCTGGCAGAAATACTCGTCCTAAGGAAGTAAAAATAATCAGGGAGGCCACAAAGGAAGCTACGGCGGAGATGAGAACTATACTGGGAGCGTAGAGGGAAAACTTAATCAGGGGACGATACAAGCTTTTGGAAAGTCGTGCTACCCAAGTTTCATCTTCTGGTAACTGTTGATTAGCTAGCAAGAAAGCACACAAAGCTGGACTCAGGGTTAGTGCCACAAAGGTAGAAGCAAAAATTGACACCAAATAGGCAACCCCCATCGGCGCAAAGATGCGACCTTCTACTCCTGTTAGGGTA
>JAAHGR010000723.1 GCA_010672425.1 Symploca sp. SIO2E6 | reverse complement strand
TCCTTGGATATAAAGTCCCCCTTGGATATAAAGTCCCCCTTGGATATAAAGTCCCCCTTATTAAGGGGGATTTAGGGGGATCAGCAGGATTTAGGCGGATCAGGCGGATTTAGGCGGATCTAAAAAGATTAAGCTCATAACTATCAACTTGGGTTATTAGGCATTGGTGATAAGTTAAAGGGCGGTGCGTTTTGTCAAGTACCATATATAATAGTGTTTGATAACTCAAAAAACCCTATATAAGGAAAAGCCAAAGAGTAAAAAAATCTATATTTTCTCTCCCCAATTCCCAATTCCCAATTCCCAATTCCCAATTCCCAATTCCCAATTCCCAATTCCCAATTCCCAATTCTCAATTCTCAATTCTCAATTCTCCAATAGGTCTCCAATCTCCAGAAGGGATAAATGCCGCCCAATAGTAGGGGTGCTGGTAATTATGACTCCTGAGCATCTCTAGCTGCGTCTGCCGCAAGGCTTGGGAACGACCTTCATTGTTGAGCAAACGCTGATAATATTTCACCATCAGGTCTTTAGTTCCCGTATCATCCACTTTCCACAGACTAAACAGTTGACTCTCTGCTCCCGCCATCACCAAAGCACGGCGTAAACCATAGACGCCTTCACCATTGGCAATATCTCCCACCCCTGTCTCACAAGCGGAGAGTACTACTAATTTTGTACCAGACAAATTAAGTCCAGCAGTTTCTAGGGCAGTCAGCACCCCATCTTCAGTGCCACTCTGACGCCGGTTGATACCAGCTAAAGCCAAACCGGAACGCAGTAGGGGGTTTTCAGGATTGGCAATTTTAGTAGGAGAGCTTGTACCAGAACCGTATTCTACCCCAATACTAGCTCGGCTGGAGAAGGGATTAGTATAATCTGGTGCTGCCACCCGTTCAATATATTTCAGGAAGAAACCGTGAGTAGCGATATGGAGAATACTGGGACTTTGGATTTGTTTGATCGCATTCTCGGTAGCTTGAGATTCCGTTAACAGTTGTGCTTCTGGCAACATGGAAGCAATAGCTTGAGCTTCTTGCTTTGTACCTGGTAAAGGGCCAAATTGAAGGCTGGTAAAATCATTAGAACGACGGTTACCTCTCCGCGTCTCCGTGTCTCTGCGTCCCCGCGTCTTACCGGGATTACTATAGTCAGGATTAGCAACGATAAGAGGTTGAGAGCGATGGGGAAGAGAAAGTTGTAGCTTGAGCAAATCCCTGCCAGAGGTAAGATAGGTAATAGTGTAGTTTTCCAGTAAATAGCGATCGCTTTCATCCACTAGAGCAGCAAAGGGAACCAAATTGAGTTGGCTGTCGGGGGAAAGCAGTAGGTTGCGAGTGTCACCCAAAAGGGGGCGGATGGGCTGCATCAGTTGCTCATCGAGTTGACGAGCAATGGTTTTGATATTAGGGGAAGAGTTTTGCAGAGCTCTACGAAACTCAGTAATCAGTTGATTGATAGGTTCAGCTGCACCTAAATCTACCCATTGGGGTTCTCCTTGGGAGTGGAGGATGTAGGCAGCGTAGTGGGGTGTACCCAATTGTTCAGCTTTGAGATTAACTGGGTAGTACAGTACCAATTCGACTAAGGCAGTATCACCAGGGATTAACTGCTGCACAGCTTCAATGGTTACAGGTTGGGAAGTGGTGCGAAATTCAGCACTGCGGAAACTGAGGGTGTTTTCTAGCTCATTGACTTCAGCTTTGAGGGTAGCGATTTGCTGGTGGTATTGTTGGGGAGGGATATCGCCAATATCTCGGAACAGCAGTTCTGCTAGTTGGGAACGCTTATTAGCGAGTTTGTCAAGTAGTTCCTGGTTTTCTGGGGTGAGATTTTGGCGTAGGGTTTGCAGGTTATCGGTAACTGCATCTAGGATACGACCTTTGCGGCGTAGGAGAGTAGTAAAAGCAAGACGTGCAGCTTGGGGATTATTGGGGGCATCTTGCAGATGTAGGGAGAGAGTCCAATAAGTTGTGCCAGCGGTAGTTGCCATGTAGTCCTGTTTCTGGCGTTCAGAACCAATAGCAAGAGTCTTATCTATATTGTATTCTTCAATGTTCATGCCCTGGTTGAGTAAGTCAATGGCACGGTTAAGATCACTCTGTTCCCTATACAGTACTGCCAGATTGTTGAGGGTCGCTGCGACATCAGGATGTTCATTTCCTAGCAGACGTTGACTCATTTCCAGAGCTTGGCGATAGAGGGTTTCGGCTTCACTATAGCGTTCCTGACTTGAGTAAAGTGCTGCCAGATTGTTGAGGTTGAGTGCGACATCAGGATGTTCATTTCCTAGCAGGCGTTGTCTCATTTCCAGAGCTTGGCGATAGAAGGTTTCGGCTTCCGAGTACCGTCCTTGACTTGAGTACAGAAATGCCAGATTGTTGAAGCTGGCAGCCACATCAGGATGCTCATCTCCCAGCAGGCGTTGTCTCATTTCCAGTGCTTGGCGATAGAGGGGTTCTGCTTCCGAGTACCTTCCTTGACGTGAGTACAACCCAGCCAGATTGTTGAGGCTGAGTGCAATATCAGGATGTTCATCTCCCAGCAGGCGTTGACTCATTTCCAGTGCTTGGCGATAGAGGGGTTCTGCTTCCGAGTACCGTCCCTGAAGCATGTACAAATATGCCAGATTGTTGAGGCTGAGTGCAATATCAGGATGCTTTTCTCCCAGCAGGCGTTGACTCATTTCCAGTGCTTGGCGATAGAAGGTTTCGGCTTCCGAGTACCTTCCTTGACGTTGGTACAGCAATGCCAGATTGTTGAGGTTAGTTGCAACATCAGGATGCTCGTCTCCCAGCAGGCGTTGTCTCATTTCCAGTGCTTGGCGATAGAAGGTTTCGGCTTCCGAGTACCGTCCTTGACGTGAGTACAAAAATGCCAGATTGCTGAGCGCCGATGCCACATGAGGATGCTCGTCTCCCAGTAGGCGTAGCCTCATTTCCAGGGCTTGACGATAGAAGGGTTCTGCTTCCGAGTACCTTCCTTGACTTGAGTACAACCCAGCCAGATCGTTGAGCGTCGATGCGATATCAGGATGCTCGTCTCCTAGTAGGCGTAGCCTCATTTCCAGTGATTGGCGATAGAGAAGTTCTGCTTCCGAGTATCTTCCCTGATTATCGTACAGCGTTGCCAAGTTGTTGAGCGTTGATGCTATATTAGGATGCTCTTCTCCCAACAAGCGTTGATTCATTTCCAGGGCTTGGCGAAAGAGAGGTTCAGCTTCCGAGTAACTTCCTTGACTTGAGTACAGTCCTGCCAGATTATTGAGGCTAGTTGCTACATCAAAATGCTCTCCTCCTAGAACCTGCTGCCGAATTGCTAGGGCGCGTTCTGCTAAAGGTATAGCATCAGCGTACCGCCCCTGGTTATTTAGCTCTAGCACTTGTTGATTGAGCTGTTCAGCTTCTGCCAACTTGAGTTCAGCTTCTGTAGCTTCTCGCCAACTCAGGGTATAGTTACCCGATTCTCCTGCTTCATAAGCATTGACGACAATTTGATAAGTACCTGTGGTGGGTAAGGTTAGTGTTATTTTGGCACTTTCTCCATTTCCCCTATTACCATCTAAAAGTTTGTTGTCCTCAGGGTTGATTAAAATCAGAAAGGGTTCAAACTCACTGCTCGTCAGCTCAATGGTAATCTGCTCTCCTGCTTTACCCTCAAACCTATGAATGTTGTAATAGCTGTTACAGCAGTTTTCGCTGTTATGTGGTACACCTTTATCCCCCCAACCCCCCTTAGAAAGGGGGGCAGTAAAAGTCCCCCGTGGAACCAAAAGCGTAGCATCCTCTGGCTTCCCCCTTTCAAAGGGGG
>JAAHGR010000722.1 GCA_010672425.1 Symploca sp. SIO2E6 | reverse complement strand
GCAGGCGGATCAACTGCTGTATGAGAAACTCAAGGCAGGGGAGTTTTGTTATGTGCTTAACTCCCGGCAGATGGGAAAGAGTAGCTTGCGTGTGCGGACAATGCACAAGTTGCAGGCCGAAGGCATCGCTTGTGCTGCCATTGACTTAACCAAGATTGGTTCTCTGGATATTACCCCAGATCAGTGGTATGCTGGAGTGATGAGGCGGATGGTCGATAGTTTCCGCTTGCCGTTGCAGTTAAGGCATTGGTTACGCGATCGCGAATTTTTACCTCCTGTGCAGCGCCTGAGTGAGTTTATTGAACAGGTACTGCTAGAGTGCATTAGTGAAAAAATTGTCATTTTTATCGACGAAATCGATAGCATCCTCAGTTTAAATTTCCGGAATGATGATTTTTTTGCTTTTATTCGTGCCTGTAATGAATATGAACAACTAACATTTGCCCTGTTAGGAGTAGCAACCCCTTCGGATTTAATTCAGGACAAACAATTCACCCCGTTTAATATCGGTTGCGCTATTCAATTAGATGGTTTTCAGTTAAACGAAGCTCAACCTCTTGAACAGGGTTTAGTCGGGGTAGTCAGCCATCCCCAAGCAGTAATTGCAGCTATTTTAAATTGGACAGGGGGACAACCGTTTTTGACCCAAAAGCTGTGTAAGTTAGTTCGGGAGAATACCGCATCAATTGCTAATTCCCCAGAATGGGTGGAACAGCTATTGCAGACGCGGATCATGGATAATTGGGAGGCTCAGGATGAACCACCCCATCTGAAAACAATACGCGATCGCCTCCTGAGAATTGGCAAACGTACTGCTCCCTTGCTCAAACTCTATCAATTGATACTACAGCTAGGGGAAATTCCTGCTGATCATAGCCGTGAACAAATGGAGTTGCGATTATCTGGGTTGGTGGTTAAAGAGGGTAACAAGTTAAGGGTCTATAACCCCATTTATGCTTCTATTTTTAATAGTCGCTGGATTGATAGGGCTTTAGCCGAGTTAGCACCTAGTTTCCAACAGCTGGTGACCGAACAAGAACAAAAACTCTTGTCCATGTTAAAATCTATGGAGGACAAAGATTTTGATGATATTCTGTATGAAATTTTGGGCTCTATTACCCTAAAATTGGCAGAATTGTTAGGTGTAGAAAGTATTACTATTTTTTTGATTGACCAAGAAAAAAATGAACTCTGGTCGATTATTGCTAGAACTACCGATGGTCGTCCTACTAAGATTAGAGTTTCTGCCCCTAACCGCCCTGCTGGTCGAGTAACTATCTATAAAAAACTAGTCAATATTCCAGTTCATCCATCGGAGAATTGGTACTCAGATGTTGCCGAAACTCAAGATAAAATTACTGGATATCAAATTTACAATCAACTGACCTTACATTTATTAAACGAGCAGGAAGATATCTTTGCTTTTGTCCAGTTAGATAATAAGCTTAAACCACTGAACGATCCAACTGCTCCCTTGGCCACAAGAGTTGAACAGCAAGGGTTTACAGCTAGCGATCGCCAGCAGTTTGCTGAATATGCCCCAGACCTGCAACGTATTTTAGAAAGATGCCAGTCTTGTTATAAATTGACTCAAAGGTTACAAGCTTCTCAGGCACTGACAGAAGCCACCAGCTTGGTTGCTCAAAGCAGTCTAGATTCTAAAGAAATCATCGAACAGGTAATGGCAGCAGCGAAAAGATTAACCAATGCTGACCGCAGTACCCTGTGGTTAGTAGATCATCAAACCGATGAGCTGTGGACACAAATTCCCTTTGAGAATGGTTCAGTGCAGGAAGTACGGGTGAAAATTGGGCAAGGCTTTGCCGGTAAAGTCGCCGCAACCGGTGAAGCACTAAATATTCCTTTTGACTTGTACGAACACCCAGATTCAGCAACAGCCAGGGAAACGGATAGAAAAAGTCGTTATCGCACTTGTAGTTTACTTTGTATGCCGGTGTGGAGTCCTTATAAGGAATTACTAGGAGTTACCCAATTAATCAATAAAACCAGAACCGGTGACTTTCCCGAATATGAACCGGACGATTGGCCAGAAGCACCAGCATGTTTTGAAGATAGTTTTGACGCTAATAGTCAAAAATATATGCAAATCTTCAACTCCCAAGTGGGAGTTGCGCTACAAAATGCCAAAGAATTTGCGGCAATGAAGGAACGAGCCGAAAATCAACCACAAAATGTAGTGAGCCAAACCCTGCGGATGCTCAATAAGGTGATGGATGATCAGGGTTTTGATGGTATTTTAGATACCACCTTGCGTAATATCACCGTCAAGATGGGTCATTCTCTCCGTGCGGATCGAACCACGATTTTTCTGTTAGATGAAGAAAGAAACGAATTTTGGTCGATTATTGCTGAATCGGAAGGTGAGCGTTCCCTACAGATTCGTATACCGGCTAATGAAGGAATTGTGGGTGAAGTAGCTGCTTCCAAGCAATTGCTCAATATTCCTTATGATTTCTATGACGATCCTCGTTCAGCTACAGCCAAGGAACAAGATGAGAAAAATGGCTACCGCACCTACACGATGTTAGCTTTACCCTTATTGAATGAACAGGGAGAGTTAGTAGCTGTAGTTCAGGCACTCAACAAGTTAAAAAGATTTTATGACCGAACAGCATCTTTATTCGACAGAATCGATCAAGCAGGCTTTACCCAAGCAGATGAAGAACAGTTACAAGTTTCAGAAAATGCCCCTTTGATTCGCACTATCTTAGAAAGCTTCCGCACCTTTCACAAAACTTCTCGAGGACAACGGGTAGCAGCGGCACTGATGGCAGCAACTCGTTCCGTTAGCCAGAGTCCCTTAGAACCGGAAGAAATTATCGAGCGAGTCATGAATGCGGCTAAAGAATTGATGAATGCGGATCGCAGTACCCTGTGGCTATTCAATCGTAATCTTAATCAGTTATGGACGAGCATCCCCCGGGATGATGGTTCTGCCATGAAGCTGCATTTAGAACTAGGGGTAGGTTACGCCGGTAAAGTGGCTCAGACGGAAATACCTTTGAATATTCCTTGCGATTTGTATGACTACCCAGATTCAGAAACTGCCAAGCAAACGGATCACAAGACCGGTTATCGCACTTGTAGTTTACTCTGTATGCCAGTTTGGGACCCGGATGGTGAGTTAGTTGGTGTTACTCAATTGGTTAATAAGAAGAAACCGGGGGATTTTTTCCAGGAGAATCCGACAGAGGGTAACGGAGTACCAGATTACTTCCAAATCAGCTTTGACCAAAGTGATCAACAATACATGCAGATTTTTAATAACCAAGTGGGGGTTATTCTACAAAATGCTGAACTTTTGAAGGCATTTAAGGAGCAAGTATACGAATTTGTCGGTTGACTCATATATAAATTAGCGCAAGCTGGTGTCGGAGGCATCGCCTGGGGGTTGAGAAACCGGGTTTCTCGCTGACATCTCGTTTGTAGGCCAAAATTATCCCAGAAACCCGGTTTCTTACATCGCGATGTAAGTTTAGAGCCGGGGACTACCCAGTATTACAATATTATTAATTCACTCATTCACTCATTCTACATTCTACATTCTACATTCTCCATGTCCGTTAAAAACCACTATCCTCATCAAGACCGATATATCAACCTACTCACTGACTTCGGATTCAAACGGTTGTTTGGTACTGAACCGAACAAGGAACTATTGATTGATTTTTTGAATGTGATGTTGCCTCCACAACATAAGGTGCAAGATGTCAGCTACAGAAATAATGAGAATCTGGGCAATACTCCCCTAGACCGCAAAGCCATCTTCGATATTTACTGTGAAAGCAAAAA
>JAAHGR010000721.1 GCA_010672425.1 Symploca sp. SIO2E6 | reverse complement strand
GTCTGGTCCAACACCACGCCCCCCCGGTCGTTAATGGCCACTACCGTCGCCTCGCATTCGGCCATAAAGGCATCTTCGCGGAACAAAGCTTTGGTCATTGTGCCCCCATCAATTCGTATGTCTTGAGACCTAGCGCTGCATTGCCTTCAAGAACGATTGGTCAATGCGTTTCTCTCAAATAGTTCATAGCGGTTATCTGTGCCATCGTCATATTCTAGATATTGCTCAAAGGTTAGTTTTACTTGTGTGTGGGTCATTTACTTTCTTCCCTCATTCCTTCTGGCTTTAGCTGCTCTTTCCTTAAGAGTTGCTTCTTCTGGACTCAATTCTAGAAAATCTGAAACTGTACCGAAGCTTCAGTATCCAGCCAAAAAGCTGACAGCTGACAGCTGATAGCAAAAACCATCAATATAAAGAAATGTTAAACAAAGGTCAAGTCCTCGATCGCTCAAGACAACACTTAAAATAACACTATCGTTATCATGTGAGGCTAATTAGGTGCAGTCCCCAACTATCTCTAATATCACCACAACCTCCAAAGCAACAGCACTACCGAAAACTACTAGTCGCCAGACAGGTGCCTTTGCTCTGATGGATTCCCTGAAGCGTCATGGTGTAGAACATATCTTCGGCTATCCTGGTGGTGCAATTCTGCCAATTTACGACGAATTATATAAGTGGGAAGCCAGAGGTGAAATACAACACATCCTGGTACGACACGAGCAAGGAGCCGCCCATGCAGCAGACGGTTATGCTCGTGCTACGGGTAAAGTAGGTGTCTGTTTTGCTACTTCTGGTCCTGGAGCCACTAATTTGGTTACTGGTATTGCTACTGCTCACATGGATTCGATTCCTTTGGTAATAGTGACGGGTCAGGTAACCCGTGCCGCCATTGGTTCTGATGCCTTCCAAGAAACTGATATTTATGGCATTACCCTACCGATTGTTAAGCATTCTTATGTAGTGCGCGACCCCAAGGATATGGCGCAAATTGTTGCCGAAGCCTTTGATCTTGCTGGTACAGGTCGTCCTGGTCCTGTGCTGATTGATATTCCTAAGGATGTGGGTTTAGAGGAATTTGATTATACACCGGTAGAACCTGGTACCTTCAAGTTAAGGGGTTATCGTCCTACAACCAAAGGTAATCCCCGCCAAATTAACCAGGCACTCAATCTCATACGTTTGGCCAAACGACCTCTATTATATGTAGGAGGTGGCGCGATCGTTTCTGGTGCTCATGCTGAGTTGCAGCAACTAGCAGAAATTTTCCAAATTCCTGTCACCACAACTTTGATGGGTAAAGGTTCCTTTGATGAATCTCATCCTTTATCTGTAGGAATGCTGGGTATGCATGGCACAGCCTACGCCAACTTTGCGGTGAGCGAGTGTGACTTGCTAATTGCCGTAGGTAGCCGTTTTGATGACCGGGTAACAGGCAAACTGGATCAATTTGCTTGCCATGCTCAAGTGATTCACATCGATATCGATCCTGCGGAGGTAGGGAAAAATCGAGCACCTCAAGTGCCAATTGTTGGTGATGTGCGGTTGGTACTAAGGGATTTATTGCGCCGTCATGGGGAATTGGGTATCTCACCAGAACCCAATCAAACTAAAGAATGGTTATTACGCATTAAACGTTGGCGTTTGGAATACCCCCTACAAGTACCTCAATATCCTGATAGTATTTCCCCTCAAGAAGTAATTGTGGAGTTGGCACGTCAAGCACCCAATGCTTACTACACTACAGATGTGGGTCAACATCAAATGTGGGCAGCACAATTCCTCAAAAATGGACCGCGCCAGTGGATTACCAGTGGTGGTTTAGGAACAATGGGGTATGGTGTGCCAGCCGCCATGGGGGTGAAAGTTGCCTTGCCCGACGAACAAGTAATCTGTGTGGCTGGTGATGCCAGTGTTCAGATGAATATTCAGGAATTGGGAACCTTAGCACAATACGGTATCAATGTCAAGACTGTAATTATTAACAACGGTTGGCAAGGAATGGTGCGTCAGTGGCAACAGGCATTCTTTGGAGAGCGCTATTCTTCATCCAATATGGAAGTCGGGATGCCGGATTTTGTGAAGTTGGCGGAAGCTTATGGTGTTAAGGGCATAATTGTCAACAGTCGGGATCAACTCCAAGACGCGATCGCTCAAATCTTAGCTTACGATTGTCCGGTACTGGCTGATATACGGGTTACTAAAGATGAAAACTGTTATCCTATGGTGGCTCCTGGCAAGAGTAATGCTCAGATGATCGGTTTACCAGAGCAAAGCCAGCTAGAACCAGCAACAGAATCTATCCATTGCCCTAACTGTGGTGCTCAAAATCTTCCTAGTAACAACTTCTGTCCTGAATGTGGGACGAAGCTGTAGTGGCTTGGCACAGTTAAAAATGAGTAATGAGTAATGAGTAATGAGTGATGAGTAGATATATATTTTTTCCCTATCTTCCTATCTTCCTTGTCTTCCTTGTCCTCCTTGTCTCTAAGCCACCAAATTAGCTGTACTACGCTAGGAATAGGGCGCACGTCGGTGCGCCCCTACGGTAATTTTCTCAATTCTATATATCGATATTCCTAAGTCCCAATTCCCAAGTCCCAATTCCCAATTCCCAATTCCCTCGACAACAATGATCATTGCCTATCTCTATAGTGACCCTTTACTAGAACCTCCACCAGAACCGACAATTTGGGGTTTAGAGGTAGATGCGGTATATCAAGACCTAGGAGGACGTCAGCAGTTGCAACAATTGCTGGCTGATTGCCACAGTCAAGGAGTTGATTATCTGTTAATTCGGCGTCTTGAAGAATTGGGAGACTCGATTGGGGAAATTAGCGATCGCCTCTGGCAAATCGAAGCTATGGGGGTTGCTATTATTGCGACAGAACAATCTTACAGTTCTGCTCAGCTAACGGATGCTGCTACAAGTACTAAGGCTAGGACAGATTTACTCAAACTCTTACAAGAAATTCACCAAGAAGCCAACAGTCGTCGCCTCCGTCAAGGACATGCTCGCAATCGCCTCAAGGCTTTACCTCCACCAGGAAAAGCTCCCTATGGTTATCGACGGGGTAAAGACCGTTACCTTATTGATCGTTCTACGGCACCGGTAGTTAAAGATTTTTTTGAGCGGTTTCTGATTTATGGCTCCTTACGTGGAGCTGTTCGGTATCTAGAACAAAGGTACGGTAAGAAAATTTCCGTTTCTACAGGACGTCGTTGGCTCACTAACCCAGTTTATCGTGGCGACCTTGCTTATCACAATGGTGAGGTGATTTCCGATACCCATAGTGCTATTTTAGACCGGGAAGAGGCAGCACAAATTGACCGACTGTTGTATCGTAATCGGCGACTACCTCCCCGCACTGCGAGTGCTCCCCGCTCATTAGCCGGTTTGGTAATCTGTGGGGAATGTCAGTCAACGATGACAGTTACTAGTGTTACCAAACCTCGCCGACAGCAGGAATATCTCTATCTTAGGCCAATTAACTGTTCAAGGAGTCCCAAGTGCCGTGCGATCGCTTATGAACAAGTCTTGGAAAAGACGATTCAAAGTATTTGCCAGGAATTACCCCGGGCTGTCACCGGTATGAATACACCTAACCTTGATGGGGTGAAGCAGTCCCTAAATAGCCAAATTGAGGATAAACAGGATATCATAGCTGAGTTAGGCTCCTTAACTGCCAGCGGAGTGCTGGATGTAGAAACTGCTGACTTACGTGCCTACAAACTCCGCACAGAAATTTCCCAGCTGCAAACCCAGCTCCGAGCGCTACCTCCAGTAAATTTACAAGCGATCGCTCAAACTGTGA
>JAAHGR010000720.1 GCA_010672425.1 Symploca sp. SIO2E6 | reverse complement strand
GCACCACTGCCAGCACCACCAGTACTACTGCCAGAGCCACCGATACCACCGGCACCACCACCACAATTACCACAATTACCACAATCACCAGCACTACAACTACCCTCCCTCGCCTGTACCTTCTCCTTAAGTCCCTTAGAAGTACAAGCAGAAAGAGTGAGTGGGAATGATACTTCTGTCACTGAGACAGACTCAACAGAGTCTCAAACAAGGTTGGTTAGCAGCTGGAATGACAATAATTGCCAGCCATCTTTCAATCAGGCTATTGATTTAGAGATACCACCACTGCCAACTCCTTTATCTGTTGAAGAGAGTCTCCCTGAATCAGCTAATTTGAACGTCATATCTCCAGAAGAGGAAGACTAAGTGTTTGTTGTTTGTTGTTTGTTGTTTGTTGTTTGTTGTTTGTCAGAGGAAAAGCTCGCTTGGAGGTCATGGATAATCAGGCGAGAGAATTTACCTAACATCTACCACCTAACACCTACTACCTAAAATAGGATTAATTTCAAACCAAGAACCCTCACTATCCCGGTACTCATAGACGAACATACTACGGATCAAAACATCGTATCCTTGATCACCTCTAGTCTGTTTGCTCTCTTGCACCTGACACAGCAAATCCCACTCGTCATCAGTAATTGCTAAGGATACTTGATTACGACGAGTTTTAATCACCGTTTCCAATCCCTCACGGGAAAGAGGTAATTGCCGGTCTTTTTTGATCCAGTCATTGAGTAATCTCAAGAATTCCCGGACATGACCACCACTAATCTGACAGAGTTGATCTAAAGTCTCTGGTTGATCAAAAACCTCATTAATACGGTTAAAACGTTCCTCTGGTGTTAAATTAGGGAAAGCTCTCGCTAGAGCCATCTGTCGCATTAATGCCATTCCTGCTTCTCCTAACTCACCATTGCGCAACCGCACAGGTACCATCGGTAATACTTTGGGGTCTACACCAAAGCGACTGGTGAGTCTGCCTAATTCATTGGAAAACATCAATGCTAGGGGCATAGTATAGATCAAATGGCAATTCAGTTGTCGTAACTGTTCCCCTCGGTCCACAAAGAGATATTCTGGTTGAGGACGTCCCCAAGGCTTCTGGGAACTCTCTAAACGATCTAGATTATCAATAATCACCACTAGTCCTTTTTTCCCCTGCCGCTTCAGTCTCTGGATGGCAGTTGCCAGGATTTCTTCGTTAATTGCCTTAATCAGGCTGGTGGTGCGTGGTTCGAGATATCCTCTCAACTTATCCCTGGTCTTAGGACTACCTTGGATTTGAGTCGTAATTGAGGCAATCCCCACCGATAAACTCACATCAGACAGAGACACTGGGGTCTGTAAAAAATCTGTTACTTCATTGAAGAGATTCTTAAAGTACCCTGGTTGGAGACTAATGTTAACCTCTTGCAAACTTTCACTCACCCGACGAGCGATCGCTAGTAAAATATCACCAACATCCACATCCATCATTTCCAAGTCTTGAGAGGACTCGAAATAAACTACATGGAAACCTTCCTGTTTTAACTCCGCCTCCAACCGGCGTAACTCCGTGGACTTGCCACAGCCGATATGTCCGGTGAATAGCTCACAGGTAGGCTCATCTGGAGAGAAAAAGGTAATATTATCCTTGAGTTCTTCAATCAGATTACCCCCTCGTACCGAAGAAAAATCAATGTAATATTTCAGATCCTCCTCATTCTCCACAGCTAGAGTTCGGCTGGGGTTAGTTGCTTGAAAAAATTTACGTAAATCTAGCTTCATGCTAATTACCAATAAGTTTCTTGATGATTGACTGACCAATGACCAAGATGAACCTATGTTTGTCCACCTCAGCAGGAGTTGCTCAATTTTAGTCCAAATATGCCTTCTAAGCTTATGCTGCACGTTGATCTTGTTGGTCTAGAAATTCATCTAACAGTTGAAAAAATTTTTCAAACCCCGATTTTTCATCATGACAGGAGAGCATAATGAGCTTTGCCCAACTGGTAACACTGCGAATGCCTAGCTTTTCCTGTAACCAAGGCTGAAAATTTTCATAGAAATGTTCTTCGGTAGGATCAAGGGTTTGTTCCAGTTCTGAGCGTGCAAATTCGTAACCCACTAGAAACATAAATAGATCACTAACCGAAGGACGGCCAAGATACATTCCTGGGGTTTGTTGGATTTTATTGAGGGTATCAAATAGAGAGGACATGGTTAAAGTAATGAGTAATGAGTAATGAATTAATTATTTTTAGTCAGTTGTCCAAGGTATACAGTTCATTAATGATAAACTTGCCGCTGGGGCAAATAAAATCTGCAACCCACTTATCTCTAGGTAAACCATAGCTGGATAAGTTGCCTTTAAACCAACCCATAGACTTCAATACCATAGTGGATACCGTTCTCAGTGATAGAATCATTCAGGCCATACCGACGACTAAGGATAAACATCTCATTCTTGCGCTTAGTCCTTAATTTTAATATTTTACCAGGAATCTGTTGCTGTTTCAGCCATACCATAACAGCGATCGCGGCTCGATCACATTCCATGAGGGGATAGCGAACAACGATTTTGCCAATTTCTGCCCATATTGCCTCTTGATTCTCCATTCCTTACTCATTACTCATTACTTCAAAACCCGAAGTAATCGACAAGTTGTAGCAGATCCTACTTATGCTTCCCCACACATAATGCTGTAATTATAGCACCAAACAATCCTATGCTTAAACTCATAATTAAGGCTAAACCAAAACTTGTCCAATAGTTGATTAGTGGAGTTTGCTGATTGACTGGTACTGGTAATATAGTTTTAACCATGCCCTCAGCCTGCTCACTAATGGTAGCAGCTGTAACTGAGGCACTGCCAATCCCAACACTGGCGATCGCTAATGTTTTGTTCAGAGTACGCTCATTTTTAGTTTTCTCGATGTTGATGATCCCCTCAACAGTTTTGATAAAGTTTTCCAGGGGTTTGACACCAGCACTCAGACCTTGATAGTTGCTCTTAATTTGGGTAAGATATTTTTCGGTAGCAAACCTACTAAACTTGATGAGAAATTCTAAATTACTATTAGGATCTCGTTGCGCGATCGCTTGGGTACGACGTTGGTAATTCTCAGTATTGATCTTAACAGTGGCATAATGTTCTTGAAGATAGCCTAAATTAGTTTGATAATAATGATAAACTGATAGAGCATTGGCTAAATCCTGTTGTAGTTGCTGGAGATTAAGAGTAGAACTAGTTAAGCGTTGGGGTAGAGAATCGACGATCTTTTGGATAGCGCGAGAGGAATCTTTGAGAGCCTCCTTCAGTTGGCGGGTTTGTTCGTATACCCAAAGAATCTTGTTGCGGTAGTGGAAGAGTTGGAGTAAATCGCGATAGAGTTTGCCGAGAATTTTTTGTAGTTCCTCATCAGTCTTATCGTGGGGAAACAGACAGATGATAACTTGGTGGTTGCAGTGCAATCCATCCAGGGTCATATCAGGTCTTTCTAATTCAAACAGAGTGGCTCCGTGCCATGTACCCTTACCCTTGTGATCCCGTTTCCATTCCGGCTGATCAACGATTTCTAGGGCTTCATAGCAAACTTGGGCAATAGCCTCCGGGTCTTGATTAGGGCTAACCAATTTCCCCCAAACCAGCCAGTTTTCTCCAATTTCACCAGATAAATCCTGGGTATGTTTGAGGACAACTTGTTTAATTTCTTGCAGTTGTTCTTGTAGAGACAGCTGCTCCCAATCCGGATCATTTTCTTTACCAGCGCAATCGATTTGTAGGGCGTAAGTATCTCCTAGCTTAACTGGGTAATAATAGCCATCTAGAGGATGG
>JAAHGR010000072.1 GCA_010672425.1 Symploca sp. SIO2E6 | reverse complement strand
CTAGTCAGGGAGCCTCCTTTCCCGAAAATGCAACAGCACAGGATTACAGTATATCAACAAGCTCAACAGTACTGCGGATATGTTTCTGGTCCCGATGAGTTTGCTCCTACTCCTGACTACATGCCTGCCATTTGGTACCACAATAATTCCTTTCGAGACTTGAATGAAATGGGTATACCAGAAAAGAATCGCTTTTGTTGCTGGGTGACTTCCGGTATTGCTCGAACTCAGAATCACCGTCAGCGTTTAGGCTTTTTGCAGCTGTTGAGTGAGAGTGATCTAAAATTTGATCTGTATGGGCGTGATTTGCCAGACTGGGCAGGTGGATACGGTGCAGTAGGAAATAAGTGGAATGTCATGGCTCCTTACTACTACAACTTGGCAATTGAAAACTACGCTGAGAATGAATGGTATGTGAGCGAGAAGTTATGGGATGCTCTACTAGCCTGGTGCTTACCCATCTACTATGGTGGTCCTGCTGCCGATAAATTGCTACCTCCAGGAAGCTTCCTCAGACTGCCAAGTAGGGATGAAAAAGGCATTGCTTATCTTAAAGAAATTACGGCAAACCCTGATGCTTGGCAAGAAGCCAAAGAAGCGATTGCTGAGGCGCGGCAAATTATTTTACATGAGTTAAACTTACTTAATTGGCTATCCAAGTTTGTTGAACAAGCTTTTTGAAAAAACAAGGATTTCTGGTAACTGCTCACTGCAATCGTAAATTTTGTTGCTTTTTCAGCAAAGAGCAATATAAAATATCCATTAAGTTTGAGTAGGAATACCTGAGATGAACAAAGGAAAATGGTGGAAAATTTCTAATTCAGTTTCATGCTTATTGGTTGTATTAATTGGTTGGATGTGGTATTACTCTTCCCACAGATATAAACCACCAGAAAATCAATTAACTACTAACACTGAGGTAGAACAACAATTGTCGAAATATGATCCTGAGGGGACTAAAGAGCGAATTTCCACAGGATTATTCATACAATCTATCAAATTTAATAGCTCTTCGGAAGTGAATCTTACTGGTTATATTTGGCAGGCTTATAATAAAGCCAAATATCAGAATACAGAGGATCAGGATATTCCCATAGGAGTTATTTTTCCCGAGGCAGTAGAAAGTGCCGACAATATCGACCCTACATTTGCTTATCGAGATCCTATAGATGATAATCGGGAAGTTATTGTTTGGTATTTTGAAACCACTTTAAAACAATCCTTTAATTATCGGAAATATCCTTTTGATTATAAGACGGTATGGATTCGCCTCTGGAGTAGCGATTTTAATCGTAATACTATTTTAGTACCGATGCTTGAATCATATAAATCTACGAAGAAGGATGATATATTTGGTTATGATCCGGATATAGTTTTAGATAATTGGAATTTCAGAGGGACTTTTTTCAACTATAGATATCACTCCTATGATACCAAATTCGGTATTTACGAAGAAGATGCTGATCAACCAACGCCTGAACTCTATTTTAATCTAGAAATAGAGCGTAGTTTTCTAAATTCTTTTGTTATTTATATCATGCCCCTAATGGTTGTTGCTAGTCTGGCTTTTGGCATTTTAATGATGATTACCCAAGATGAAGAACAGGCAGGGAAATATGGAATAGATACCAATGGAGTAGTGGGAATTTGTTCAGGGTTGTTTTTTGTAGTTCTGGTGTCTCAAGTGCAAATCCGAGAACAGTTTGCCGGTTCTCCCATAGTTTATGTTGAGTTTTTCTATCCTTTAATGTATTTGAGTTTATTAGGGGTTTCTGTAAACTCTTTTCTGGTTTCGCACCCCAATAAAGGCAACAATTTGATTATAACATGGATTCATTATGAGGATAACGTTGTATCTAAATTACTGTATTGGCCATTAATCTTGGGAAGCGCAACAATCATCACGGCAGTAATTCTCTTACCAGAGAACCAAAGAACAGACTCACATTTCCAGCAAGAGCAATCATTGTTACCGGGAACATTTGGCTTGGGCAGCAATACGTTATCCCCTAGCTTGGATTTAAACTTGCATAATTGGGATGCTCCCTTTTGGCAGGACAAACAACTAGCCGCATCAACTACATTTCACCATTGCCTAACACCTACTACCTACCAAATACCACCTACTACCTAACACCTAAAAATGACGATCACAACTAATCGACGAATGACTTTCTTAGAGTACCTCAACTATGATGATGGAACTGATACCCGCTATGAACTGGTTAATGGAGTATTAGTTGAAATGGGTGCTGAAAGTACGATTAATACTCAGATCGCAGTTTTTCTCCTCTTGTGCTTTGCTCAGTTAAATATTCCTGCTTATCGTCTTGGCATCAAGCAAAAGATTGCCGTCAAAGGTACGGGAATCAATGCTCGCGAACCTGATTTGATGATTCACTCCGAGGCATCAGCTAGGGCGATCGATCATGCACCTCAAGCTGTTGTAAAGTTAGGATACCCAACTCCTATGCTAATTGTAGAAGTAGTTTCACCAGGGAAACCCGGTGAGGATAACTACGACAGAGACTACATTGAGAAGCGTCGGGAGTATGCAGCACGAGGCATTCAGGAGTATTGGTTAATCGATCCGCACCGTAAAGTAGTATTAGTGTTGACCCTCCAAGGGCAATCTTACCAAGAGCAGCGCTTTAGCGGAGCAAATGCGCTCGCTTCTCCCACTTTCCCTAATCTGAATCTAACAGCTGAGCAAATTCTCAATGCGGGTAAGGAGTAAGCGATGCCTTCGGCGGTTCGCGAAGTGGCCATCGCAATTTTTTGAGCTTTCTCTTGTAGGGTGGGCAAAATGAATATCTTTAACCATGGAACAACAAATTGCCCATTTTTGCCCACTGATCCGAATTGGACGAGAATAAATTTTTAGGAAGATCTTGCATTAATTGTGATAACCCGCCAGGGGTTCAAAACCGAATATACCGAGGATAAGTCCCACTCACTTGGTTCAGAATCCTGCATTTGTTCTCTACTCAGAATTTTCGCCATTATCTTAGAGAGATGCTGTACCTAACCCAGTGCTTCTTGATGATTCATATCAATTCCGGTTGTATCGGAATGATTAATAATTTGGCTTTTTGGTTAGAAAACATAGACGCTGGCGGGCGCAAGCATTGCGCCCCTACCAGTTCAAATCTTGCTCGCGTTTGATATCAAATCTTGCTCGCGTTTGATATCAGGCATGGTTCACCACATTTGCAGGTACATACAGCGCTTTGCGCTGTAATAAAGTACAGAAAAAAAAAGTCCCCCCAAGGATTAGATGTTAATACTCTGAGGAATTTGGGAAGGCATCAGATATTCGTAGGCAAATTCACTATGCTTATTATTTCGTTGCTCAATCTCCTTTTCAATTTCTTCGAGATCCGCATGGAACTTATTCAGTGCTTGTTGTTGTTCATTACTTAATTCTCCCTCAAACTCCCTGGGATAGTATCCCAGTTGGGTATAGTAAACTGACCCTAAGAGATAGGTAAAATTCAATTGTGTTCTCGCAATATCTAGGGGAGGAAGAAATGGGATCAAAGCTTCATCGTCACCACTACCTGCAGTAGTTATAGGTGCTGGGGCATAACCAGCTCCTGGCATTGCTGGAGTATAACTCATAATCTTACTCTGGGGGAAATTTACTGCTGCGTGTTGGGCGCTAGCAGTAAAGATAATCATCGTGGTGGCTTCAATCAGATAATCTAAAGTGCGGATTTCACCATTTTCTCCAAAGTTCTTCAACCGTCCACCCTCATGAGAAAGTAACTCCTTTACCCAGTTTTGCAGATCTTCGTCATCTTTTACCTGAGTGTCATTTTCGTAGTGATCTTGGAGATACCCATCTACCCAATTGTGAATTGCCTTCCAGATTTTGAGGGCATCATCTCGGTAGGGGTAATAGGGTAGTTTTTGGCAATCGTCCACGCGCCGACTTTCCAAGGTTTTTGGAAGCATTGAACCATTAAAATCGAACAGATACTCTTGGGCACCTTTTATTGCCACCACGCGAGAAGCATCGATGGTCGATGCGAGTAGTTCATCTACACCACCGTCACGACTCATCAGAAGATTCTGCGCACCCCAATTAATAAACAGAGTTCCCTCAAAATGAGGCAGCAGCAGCTTTCGGAGAAGGTGGTTTTCGGGAAGTGTCCGATAGGTAGCAAGCACAAAGGGTTCGATAAATAGATGGGTACGTCCTAAGTGACTGATTGCCTCGTGAAAGTTAGTATCGGCAATTTGAACAATCGTCTTAGCAATCAGCCAGTTCTTATCTTTGGGTGTGAAGATGGGATTATTAGACTCTGGCTGTTGGAAACACTGGATAGCAATGGGGCATAAATAGGGATAGTGTTTGTGGTCTTTTTCAGGGACAGCAAACATGGCAAGAGGCCCACAGATATACTTTTGCTCTTGGGGATAAGTTCCTTGAAGAGCATCCTCAAAAACCCGATAGTCGGCAAGGTAAAGTCGGCCTTCAGATATGGCTTGCTGGATACTATCGGAGGTTCCCATTACCGATTGGTATTGGTCATCGGTTACGGGAAATCGCGGTTCTTCTTTAGTCATTTGTTTAATAACCAGTGGATTGGGACCAGCAACCCGCATATTCGCAAACTGTAAATCTTCTTTAAAGTTCTTACTGACTGAAGGCAAGGGAATGACCTTGAATTGATCTTCATAGCCTTCCAAGGTTGAGGGACGATCTTTATTGCTTGATTTTTCTGACCAATTTATGAGCAACTTCGTAAATTCTAGGACATCCTCTGTTTTTAATTTTTTATCTTGAAATTGCTGACGGATTGAGAGCATCCCGTTTTGGAAAATAGCCCATCTGAGGCAACGAGAAATCATCATGGCTTTGAGAGGTATTTGAACTGGTCTTTGCGCCCAAATGGCATGCTCACCACGGATTTTTTTGAATAGCTTGAAGAGTTTTAGGATATTATTGTCTTGGCTTTTTTTTACCGCAACCTGCAGAGACTCGATAATTCCCTCTATCTCACTACTGTTAGAGAGAATTTGTTCGATATTACCACTGGTACATAATTCATTGACAGCTTGTAGATCCTCTTTAATGTCATCAACGTTAAGGGATTGATGAGTGAAGGAGCTATTGAGAGAGACAAGTATGAGTTTCCCCACGACTTTCAATAACCATTCCCAACCAGCCATTTGTTTGAAAGGTGGCAATGTGTCTGAAGCCTTGAGCATTGCTAAGGGTGCGAAGTTAGTATTGTAATCGTACTCGTACTCGTTAGAATTGGTACTCACAACTATTATTATCCTTGATTTTTGGTTAATACCTAGCGGAATGCGGTAGATTCACTCTCTTCATTTTAGGGAGCTGAGGGAGAGAAATACAGTTTTTCTGACCCTCTGGGTTTTCCTTATATAGCACCTAACACCTAAAAAATAACACCTACTACCTAACACATACCACCTACTACCTTAGTTATCAATAACCGGTGATGGTATAGAAATAGTTGAAGTAATTCGTTCAGCTAGTCGTGAAAAAGGTAGACTCTGTAAGTATAACTTACCAGGTCCAGTCATCTTGGCTAAAAACAACCCTTCACCGCCAAATAAAGCATTTCTAAATCCGCCAATAAACTGGATATCATAGTCTATCGATGGAGCAAAAGCTACCAAACAGCCTGTATCTACCCGTAACTCTTCTCCTGGTGCGAGATTTTTCTCAATGATCGTGCCTCCAGCATGTACAAAAGCTAATCCATTTCCTTTTAACCTTTGCAGGATAAAGCCTTCACCGCCGAAAAAACCCGCTCCCAGGCGTTTGGTGAAAGCGATATCAATTTCGATACCTTTGGCAGCACAGATAAAAGAATCCTTCTGGCACAAAAACTCGCCACCAAACTCAGTTAAATCCAAGGGTATTACTTCACCAGGATAGGGTGCAGCAAAACCCACGCGGGACTTACCACGTCCATTGTTCAAAAAGGTGGTGATGAAGAAACCGTCTCCAGTTAACATCCGTTTGAAGCCGGCAAATAAGCCACCGCCAGTATTGGTTTGCATGGCAATACCTTGTTCCATGTAGGCCATAGTACCTACTTCTGCTCGTACTCCTTCTCCAGGATCAAGCTCAATTTCTACCAGTTGCAGCGATTCTCCATAAATTTTGTAATCAATTACGTCAGCCATAATTTGTTGTTGGTTGTTTGTTATTTGTCGTTTGTTGTTGGTTGTTTGTTATTGGTTGTTTGTCGTTACCTACACCCTACACCCTACACCCCACAACCTGCACCCTGCACCCCACACCCTAAAATCCGTAGTGTAAAACTTCATGATGCCTAGTAACCTAATTTCCCTCACTGTGCCTTAAGCTGAGAAAAGCATAAGGGAACAGGGAACTTCGGAACAGGCTAATTTTGTGCATGGTGGTGAAAATTTTTTCATGGGGACTACCTTCTGCCTCGGAGCCTCCTGCCTCGGAGCCTCCTGCCTTGGAGCCTCCTACCTCCTACCTCGGAGCCTTCTGCCTTGGAGCCTCGGAGCCTCCTGCCTTCTACTCAAAGATGCCATTTAACTGTCTGAGAGTTTAGTATTGGGGAAGCTTGTCAGGTTAGATTACAAGAAGTTAATACTGCCAATTATGCTTTACATCTTGTAAAAAACTTCTAAGTTAGACTATTCAGCGCTGCTGCTATTTGAGTAAACTCCTATGACAACCCTCGTCATCGTTGAATCTCCTACTAAAGCACGTACCATTCGTAACTATTTGCCCTCTGGCTACCGTGTCGAGGCGTCTATGGGTCATGTGCGTGATCTTCCCTCTTCTGCAGAAGAAATTCCCGAAGCAGTCAAAGGGGAAAAATGGGCGCAGTTGGGGGTAAATGTGGATGCTAGTTTTGAACCTTTGTACGTTATTCCCAAGAGCAAAAAGAAAGTAGTTAATGAGTTGAAAGAGGCTCTCAAGGGAGCCGATGAGCTAGTGCTCGCGACAGATGAGGATCGGGAAGGAGAAAGTATTAGTTGGCATCTCCTGCAACTACTGAAGCCCAAAGTTCCTACTAAGCGGATGGTATTTCATGAAATTACCCGAGAAGCCATTCGTGAGGCATTGAAAAACTGCCGTGATACTGACAAGCGGTTGGTACATGCTCAGGAAACACGGCGAATTTTAGATAGGTTGGTGGGTTATACCCTTTCTCCTCTACTCTGGAAAAAAATCGCTTGGGGTTTGTCTGCTGGGCGAGTACAATCTGTTGCAGTACGGTTGTTAGTGAATAAAGAGCGCCAACGTCGAGCTTTCCGTCAGGGGAGTTATTGGGACTTGAAAGCCACTCTGGAGCAAAAAAAAGCTCCTTTTGAGTCACGGTTGTTTACCCTCGCCGGTACTAAAATTGCTACTGGTAGCGATTTTGACCCCAATACAGGTCAAATTATTGCGGGACGGAAGGTGAAGCTGCTCAATGAAGCAGAAGCTAGAGCACTTCAGGAACGCTTGACGGATAAAACTTGGACAGTAACTCAAATAGAAGAGAAACCAGTCACTCGTAAACCGGCTCCCCCCTTTACTACTTCCACCCTACAGCAAGAAGCAAACCGGAAATTGCGCTTGTCTGCTCGTGAAGCCATGCGGATCGCTCAAAATCTCTATGAGCAGGGTTATATTACCTATATGCGGACAGATTCAGTACATTTGTCAGAACAAGCGATCGCGGCAGCACGTAGTTGCGTCCAGGAAATGTACGGCAAAAAATACCTCTCTCCCAAACCGCGCCAATATACGACTAAAAGCAAAGGTGCTCAAGAAGCTCACGAGGCAATTCGCCCAGCGGGTCAAACTTTCCGCACACCGAAAGAAACTGGTTTGGGTGGTAAAGAATTGGCTCTCTACGACTTGATTTGGAAGCGTACCGTCGCCTGCCAAATGGCCAACGCCCAGATTACCCAAATCACCGTAATGTTACAAGTGGAGGATGCAGGATTTCGCTCAACGGGTAAGCGCATTGACTTCCCCGGCTTTCTGCGGGCTTATGTGGAAGGTTCTGATGACCCCAATGCTGCCTTGGAAGACCAAGAAGTGATTCTGCCTCCCCTAAAAGTAGGAGATCATCCCGACTGCACCGAACTAGAAGCCATTAGTCACGAAACCCAACCCCCAGCCCGTTATACGGAAGCATCTCTGGTGAAAACCTTGGAACAAGAGGGTATCGGGCGTCCTAGTACCTACGCCAGTATCATTGGTACGATCACTGACCGGGGGTATGCCCAGATGAATAAAAACGCCCTGATCCCCACCTTCACAGCCTTTGCGGTTACTAGCCTCCTGGAAAAGCATTTTCCTGACTTAGTAGACACTGGTTTTACTGCCAAGATGGAGCAAACCCTGGATGAAATTTCCACCGGAGAAGCAGAATGGCTCCCGTATCTACAGCAATTTTATAAAGGAGAAAAAGGTCTAGAAAACCAGGTTAAAGTTAGGGAGACGGAGATTGATGCCAATGTTGCCCGTACCGTTGAACTCGAAAACCTAGAAGCTAAAGTCCGTATCGGTAAATTTGGCCCCTATATTGAGATCGAGAATGAGCAGGGTCCATTGACGGCTTCGATTCCCAAAGAGCTTACCCCAGCTGATCTAGATCCAGAACAGGTTGAAGTGATCCTCAAGCAGAAAACCGAAGGACCAGAGAAGCTGGGACTCCACCCAGAGACTAGTGAGCCGATTTTTCTCCTCATTGGCAGTTATGGACCTTATGTCCAGCTAGGGGAGGTGACGGAGGAGAAGAAGAAGCCCAAACGGGCATCTTTGCCTAAGGGGGTCAATAAAGAAGATGTTACCTTGGAGATGGCAGTAGGACTGCTGTCCCTACCCCGTCTGCTGGGTGAACACCCTGGAACTGGAGCCAAAGTTAAAGCAGGGTTAGGACGCTTTGGTCCTTATGTGGTTCATGATCAGGGTAAGGAGGGGAAAGACTACCGTTCTCTCAAAGCCGATGATGATATATTGACAATTGGCTTAGAACGTGCTTTGGAATTGTTAGCTCAACCGAAGAAATCCCGGGGGGGAAACCGTAGTAAAACCAAAACACCTTTAAAAGAATTGGGTAATCATCCCCAAGATAATGAACCAATCAATATGTATGATGGTCCCTATGGACCTTACGTAAACCACAAAAAAACTAATGCTTCCCTGCCAGAAGGTAAATCTGCCGAAGACATAACTCTAGAGATAGCCCTGGAACTGTTGGCAGCTAAGTCATCTACTAAGAAGTCTACCAGTAGATCTAGAAAATCCACTGGCACAACCAAGAAAACAGCGGCGAAAAAGACCCGGAAGACCTCTAGTAAGTAGGTGTTAGGTGTTAGGGTGGGCTATGAAATTCAATCTTTTACGTCTATTTCAGTCAAATAACCAGTCGAACACTCTTGGTGGACGTTATAAAGTCATTAGCGAGTTGGGAGCAGGTGGCTTTGGTAAGACCTTTGTAGCCCAAGATCTACACTTGCCTGGGCATCCTCAATGTGTGGTTAAACAGCTCAAACCCCAAGTGAGTGATGCTAAGAGCCTGCAAATGGCAAGACGCTTGTTCGATACAGAAGCCCAAGTCCTCTATCAATTGGGCAGCCATGACCAAATACCCCGGCTATTGGCTCATTTTGAGGATAATCAGGAGTTTTATCTTGCTCAGGAATTCATTGAAGGGGATTTGTTGTCTAAGGAGTTAGTCCAGGGTAAGTCTTGCTCAGCAGCCAAGGTAATTAAACTATTGCAAGATATTCTAGAGGTACTAACGTTTGTCCATCAACAGGATGTAATTCACCGGGATATCAAGCCCTCCAACTTGATTCGCCGCCGACAGGATGGAAAAATCGTACTGATTGACTTTGGTGCAGTCAAGCAAGTAAGTACTCGATTTGCCAATCCGGAGCAAGGGCAGACAAAAACAATTTCTATTGGTACTCAGGGTTATACCCCAAAAGAACAGTTGGGGGGCAATCCCCGCTTTAGCAGCGATGTCTACGCTGTAGGTATGATTGGTATCCAAGCGCTGACTGGGGTTCACCCCCGATATCTCCAGGAAAATCCCGATACAGGGGAAATTGAATGGCGCCATATCTCTGAGGGGTCTCCTTCCGGGAGTAGGAATCAAGACAAAGAAAGTGAGCATCCCTCCCAGGAAATTAGCCCAGAACTAGGGGAAATTCTAGATCGCATGGTGTGCTATGATTTTCGTGATCGCTACCAGACAGCAGCCCAAGCCTGGGAAGCATTGAGTTGTCTGCCGGGGTTTCAAGATTCCCCTCAAAACACAACAGAGGCCAGGGAAAATTTATCTAGTCCAGTTAGTAGCACTGATACAACCTTATTGAAAAGTGAGCAATCATCTACCAAAATTTGGGAATCCTCAGCATCCTCAGAGCAATCATCTACTGATATCTGGCAGCCATCAGCATCCTCAAGTCAGTCCAACTCAGCAACTAGTCGCAACTCTACAGGTTCCGATGCTGAAACTTCCGAACCCTCTTTACCATCAACGCCAACAGTAGTTGCCCAACCATGGTTAACTCAAAGACCGTTCCTCAAGTTGGGAGCTATTGTAGCTGTTTTAGCAGCAGTGGGAGGAACCTTTTGGTTCACTAAAAATTTCTCCTCCTCTCAAACTGCCAGTCAAACCACCAACCTTGGTAGTGCAGAAGTAGAGAGTGCTAGCCCTAAGCATACCAGCAGTCCAGCTGAAGAATCTCCTTCTCCTTCTCCTGAGGGTAAATCTACCTCCACCGCCACCAGCAAGACTGATTCACCTAAAGAATCTCCATCCCCCTCTCCTGAGAGTAAATCGACTGCCACTCCTACTGTTAATACTGCTAGTTCAACTACTCCATCCCCCTCTCCTGAGAGTAAATCAACTGCCACTCCTACTGCTAATACCACTAATTCAACTACTTCTGAGAATCAATCTACACCTACTCCTACTACCAATACTACTCATTCCAAAGCTTCATCTACTCCTAAGAGTAAATCAACTCCTAGTTTAACTGATACAAAAGTACCATCTCCCTCTATCAGTCCAACCGTTGCTCCACCAAAACCATCTACTCCAGCACCAGCGACGCCACCATCAACTCCCCCGACTTCAGGACCAACAGCAGCAGAATTACTCAAGCAAGCCGATAGTCTGCGGCAAGCCGAAAACTACCAAAAAGCACTTAGAGCCTATGAGCAAGCCATCGCTAGCAAATCGAATGTTCCCGAAGCACATTGGGGTCGCTGTTACAGCTTGAACAAATTAGGGCGTGGGACAGAAGCAATCGCCGCCTGCGATGCGGCTCTTTCTTTTAAACCTAACTATCCAGAAGCACTCTGGAGTAAAGGCTCTATCCTAGAGCAACAGCAACCCCTAGAAGCACTCAAACTCTATGATCAAGCCCTTGACATCAAGCCCAATTTTGCCGATGCTTGGCAGAATAAGGGAGTAACACTCTATAAACTACGTCGCTACAGTGAAGCGCTTAGTGCCTTCGAGCAAGCCATTGCTCTTCAACCCAATTCCGCCGATGCTTGGAGCAACCGGGGAGCAGTTCTTTGGGCACTCCAAGATTTTGATGAAGCGATCGCTTCTATGGACAAGGCAATTCAACTCGAGCCTAACAATCAAGCTGCCATTAACCTACGTCAGCAGGTAAGGCAGAAATTGGGGCGTTAATAGGAAATGGGGAATTGGGAATTGGGAATTGGGAATTGGGAATTGGGAATTGATAATTTTGAATTGATAATTTTGAATTCGCCGTCAGGCGCTCATTACCTACCTTTAAACCACTAGAAATGACGGATTAATTCAGCGACAGACCAACCTTGAGCGATAGCTCCTTGTGGTGCATGAGGTGGATCACCATCAAAAATTTCGGAAATAGAACCAATACAGACTTGTTGCTGAAAGTGCTCTAGTAAAGGTTGCGAGTCCCAGGGAATGGTTTCTGTGGGATAGAACCGCTGCCAAGCACGGATAAATGGTCCGATCAACCAACTCCAAACTGTACCCTGGTGATAAGCACTGTCTCGATGCCACCGATTACCACTATAGTTACCAATGTAATCTGGGTCTGCTGGATCAAGGCTACGTAAACCGTAGGGAGTTAACAGGCGATCGCAAGCCACTTGCAAAACTGACTGTCCCTGATACTTAGGGAACCCACAATGGTATAAGGAGAGAGCTAAAACTGCATTGGGGCGAATTTGGGTATTGCGTCGGTCATCTGGTTCAATGGTATCAAAAAAGTAACCCTGTTCTGGATGCCAAAACCTGGGCAAAGAAGCCTTGACTTGTTGAGCTTGTTCAGCATAATGTTGAGCATGGTCTAATAGACGCACTGAGTCAGTAGTCCCTGCACTCACCAATTTCTCCGTCCACTTACTGATCCAACATAAAGCCGAGTACCACAAGGCATTGATTTCTACTGGTTTGCCCCGGCGTGGTGTCACCGGCTCACCATCAATCACCACATCCATCCAAGTTAGAGCTACCTGGGGAGCATCCCAAATCAAGAGTCCATCAGCTGCATCCACCCGGATATTGTAAAGAGAACCGGCAGTATGGGCTTTATAAATTTCCCGCACTATGGGATATTGCTGATTCAAAAAATCCCAATCTTGGGTTGCTTCAAGGTATAGTCCCAAGGTTTCAATCCACCAGAGAGAAGCATCAATACTGTTATAGGTTGGCTCGAGCTCTTTATCGGGGAAGGTATTAGGAATTAACCCGTGACGACAATAGCTGCCAAAAGTTTGGAGTAATCCCTTAGCTAGAGCAAATTGTCCAGTGGCTAAAGCTAGTCCTGGCAAGGCAATTAGCGTATCTCGACCCCAATCACTGAACCAAGGGTAACCGGCAATTACTGTTGGTCCATCAATAGAGGCACGATAGGCAATAAATTGCTCCCCGGCTCGCAACAGCTTGCGCCACATCAGCTCACTTGTCGTAGAACGGTTATCGTTGCCTTCTACCTTGCAAACTTGCTCCTTTCCTTCTGCCTTCTGCCCTCTGCCCTCTGCCTTGTTACCCCGTAAGTATTCTAGTACACTTGATGTCACTGGTACCAGGGAAAACAACTGATTGTGGCGTGCCTGAACTTCTGCAACCGCTTGCTCAAATGACTGGGAATGCAGCTGAGGTATGGGTGACTCAGACCATCCCACCCTGGCTTCAAGAGTAACCGCTTCTCCTGGATATAACATCACACTCAGGTAGCCAGGACTGTAAAGATCCTCGTAATCGTTTAACCCTCGTAAGTTTTCCTCCGGATAGTAATAATTCCAATACCAAACCCCTTCCGGTTGATAGTAACCCCGACTCCAACGCAGTTGCCAGGGTACTCCCGCTACATTAGGACGAATCCCTTGCAGGTAGATGCGCTCAGGTAACACCAATTGGGAAAATTGTAACCCTTCAGTGGCGGATTGCTGATGGTGAAAATCGCGATCGGCAATTAAAGGTCTGAGCCTGAGGGTCGCTACCTCACTACCTTCATATTGATACTGAACTAAGATACGGTTACAGAATTGACGGCTAGTAGGAGTATCCTGACTATCATTTCCTTGTTCCCAATTTCCAATTCCCTTTACTTCCCCAACCAAACCATAAGGCATAACTAGCCGCCGGGTCAACTGCCACTCTTGAGAACCCCAAACCCAGCTAGGCACTGGCTCTAATGCAAATGATTGCAATAACTGGTAACCATTAGGTTCAATTTGCTTACCACCATCCCAGAAATTGGTGGAGAGAGCCCAAGTTGCATCTGCTAGTTCCAAACTAGCATCAAGATGAGAGAGCAACAGGGTACGGTGTCCCGGCGGTTCAAGGGAGGCCACTAACCAGCCGTGATAAGTGCGAGTACGAGCATCACAAACCGTACCACTGGCAAAACTGCCCAAACCATTAGTCAACAGCCATTCTCGACTATCTAATTCCTTCACAGCAATTTTTCCCCAATTCCCGGCAGGAAGCAGGAGGCAGGAGGCAGGAGGCAGAAGACTTCTCGACCTTCCCAATTCCCAATTCTCCATTCCCAATTCCCAATTCCCAATTCTTCATTCCCCATTCTAAATTCTAAATTCTAAATTCTAAATTCTAAATTCCAAACTCTCCCTTCATCCGTAATCATTACGAGTATGATACATTTGTAACGGTTCGTAAACTACCAGTTGTTACCAGCACCGATAGGGTGGCTATAAATTGATCGGTAACTTGGCTCGAACTCATACGATTAGAGAATTCAAGGAGAATTATCTCATGACCAGTCCAACAGAAGGATGCCTGCGGGTAGGCCAACAGGCTCCCGACTTCACCGCCACTGCTGTAGCCGATCAGGAATTCAAGACCATTAAATTGTCTGACTATAGTGGCAAATATGTCGTCTTGTTTTTCTATCCCCTTGACTTTACCTTTGTCTGTCCTACAGAAATCACAGCCTTTAGCGATCGCTTTGAAGAATTCAAAGAATTAGGAACCGAAGTCCTTGGCGTCTCTGTTGACAGTGAATTCTCTCACCTCGCTTGGATTCAGACCGACAGAAAGAGTGGTGGTGTTGGTGAGCTAAACTATCCTTTAGTTTCTGATATCAAAAAAGAAATCAGCACTGCCTATAATGTCCTTGACCCTGAAGCCGGTGTTGCTCTGCGTGGTTTGTTCATCATCGACAAAGAAGGCATTATTCAACACGCAACCATCAACAACCTTTCCTTTGGTCGTAGTGTTGATGAGACTCTGCGTACCCTCACAGCGATTCAATATGTCCAGGCTCATCCTGATGAAGTTTGTCCAGAGGGTTGGAAACCAGGAGAGAAAACCATGAATCCTGACCCCGTAAAATCCAAAGTTTACTTCTCTGCCGTTTAAATCCCCCATTCCGCACCCTAATAGGGTGTGGAGTGTAGTGTGTGATACAGCTAATTTGGTGGCGAGAAAACCAGGTAGGGAGACAATACTGCTCGGTTAAAGGAAAATGAGGAGGACAAAGGAGACAAGGAAGATGGGGGAAAGAAAATGTAAGCGATTACCGAGCGGTATTGTGCACCGCAGTAGCGAGCAAGATGCTCGCACTACTAATCTCAATCAACCGACCCAATACTGCTCGGTTAAGAGGGTGTGGGGAGTGTGGGGAGTGTGGGAGGTGTGGGAGGTAGGGGAGTTTATGGAAAGGGAATTCGAGCTTATCCGAGCAGTATTGGGTAGGGAGATGGGGAGATAGGGAAAAAATCTATATCTACTCATTACTCATTACTCATCAGTGATTACTCATTACTCATTACAGTGAAAAAGCAGCCTCAACATCAGTTTCCAAATCTGAACTAACGTTATGCTAACTTCCACTGACTTTAGCGGTTTATTCAACAAGCGCTTCTTCCGCAATTTTGTGCCAGTACCAGCTACCAATAGTCTCAGACTAGGAGGAACAACTCCTGAGTTTGAGTTGCCTGATATTACCAACAACCGTCAGGTCAAGTTATCCCATTACCGAAACCAGCAACCAGTTATCCTGGCTTTTACCCGAATCTTTACCGAAAAGCAGTATTGTCCCCTGTGCTTTCCTCACATCAAAGGGATGAATGAAAACTACCATCGCTTTACTGAAAAAGGGGTTGAGGTATTGATGATCACTAGTACAGACCCTCAGCAAAGCCAAAAAGTAGTCCAAGACCTTGGTTTACAGATGCCTCTCCTGAGTAATCCCGACTGTCGCATCTTTCAATCATATCAAGTTGGCCAAGCACTTGGCGCACCCCTACCTGCTCAGTTTCTCCTAGACAGTAGTGGTCAACTCCGCTTTAAACATCTGTTTTCTTTCTTGTCAGCTAATGCGGAAGTTGAGACGCTGCTGGAGGCAATTGGAAAGTTATAAAGTGGTAGTAGGGAATTGGGAATTGGGAATTGGGAATTGGGAATTGGGAATTGGGAATTGGGAATTGGGAATTGGGAATTGGCAACAGTTAACCTTAATACTGAACAATATCAGTGAGAACAATCAATTTCAGTACACCAAACCGTCAAATCTTAACACTGTTCCGAAGTTCCCTGCTCCCTTGTTTCTTGAAAGCTAAAGTTTTATCTGTGATAAATAACTGCGAGGATTGAAACTGCGAAGGTCACGGATTTTCTCGTAGCACTCTCGCTCACGCTGGGTGATTTCTTTTGGTGTGACAATCACCACCCGCACTAGCTGATCGCTGCGCTCACCTTTGGCAGTAAACCAGCCTTTACCACGAAGCCGTAGGGATTGACCGGAACGGATACCGGCAGGAACATTGACAGTAACTCTACCATCTAGAGTTGGTACTTCCACTGATGTTCCTAAAACTGCTTCATCGGGTGTCACTGGTATTTCGCACAGGATATTATCTCCGTCAAACTGAAAGAAAGAATGAGGCTTTAGTTCCACATTGAGGTATAAATCTCCTCGTCGCTGGCTACGGGGATTTAACTTACCCTTACCTCGGATACGAATGCGGCTTCCAGATTTTACACCAGGGGGAATCCGAACTTCGATCACTTCACTGCCCAGATTAAGACGTTTTTGGACACCTTTAAAAGCATCAGACCAACTCAGAGTAATATTTGCTTCTTGATCTACACTTGTAGCTGTAGCAGCATTGTTAAAGCCAGAGGAGTTACTATAGTTACCAAAGTCGTTAAACTTACTAGAACCACCTGTACCAGGACTGTAGGTATAGGTTTGATTAGTACTCCTCGACGAAGCACCGGTGGAGAATTTACCTAGTAATTCATTAATGAACTCGTCAAAACTGCCATAGGCCCCGAAGTCAAAGCCACTAGTATCAAAACCTGCACCGCCACCATTAGGAGACCATCCTTGTCCAGCTTGCTTCCAGTATCGACCAAATTGGTCATACTTCTTGCGTTTCTCAGGGTCAGATAAAACCTCGTAAGCTTCGTTGATCTCCTTAAAACGAGCCTCTGCTTGTTTATTGCCAGAGTTCAGATCCGGGTGGTATTTCCTTGCTAAACGCCGAAAATTCTTTTTAATCTCATCCGCACTAGCACTTCTACTTACTCCCAGGATGGCGTAATAGTCTTTGAAGTCGGTTGCAACCATATGAAAGGGGGGCTCCTATGCTCTTAAGATTTAGTCTAAGTATGCTTTTGTACTGCTACAGTATTTGTCCCACTGTCTCCACACCTAAGCAAATCGACACTTTGACTGTTTCGAGCCTCGGTAATTGGTACAAGGCAAGCAGTAAGGGGTGAAAATTGCTAAGTTGGATTATTGGTATGTACACCTCAAACCTAAAATAACAAAGGCTCCGTAGTTTTGTAAGTACGTTCTTCCTCACAGACGTGATCGCAATTTCCACACCCGGATGGGAATTGGGAATTGGGAATTGGGAATTGGGAATTGAGAATTGGGAAGATCTTCCTTGTCTCCCTTGTCTCCCTTGTCTCCCCATCTCCCCATCTCCCCACACTCCCCATCTCCCCATCCCCCCACCTCCCCATCTCCTCACTCGGCTGTCTTCAACTGAACAAAGATGTCAAAGCGTGTTGTACGTTGATCACTGACAGCAGAGGTTACACCAATGGCATTAATGGCTTGCGCTAGCGCTTGTTGCTTTTGCGGTAGTGGAGGCAGATTGAGATGGTTGCTGTTGATAGTACGCTCAAAATTCAGGAAAAATTGACCATTATTGGGATTGGGTTGATTAGGTACAACAGTCTGGAATACAGGAGTTTGGGTCAGTAGTGCTTCCGGTTGGGGAAAGAAAGAACTGGTAATCGGGGCACCGAAGGTGAGGAAAGCAACATCTCTTTCTAACCAACCGTGGGTGGCACTAATACCACCTAGAGGGGATTTCCAGCGAACAATGGGTTTACCTTCTAACTCTGCTGCTTCTACTTGGAACTGATAGCGAGTTGCCATTACTTCATCTAGCTGTTGGAAGGATTTCTCGGCACGGGAGCGATTTCTGGAGAGTACCATTAAAACTACCCCGGCTCCTAACTGGGAAAACTCGGAATTATCGGGAACTGCTAAGACATCATCAGTTGCTGGTACAATCCCCACCAAAAATTCCCCTCCAATCCAAGGCAATAAATCCTTCTCCCAATCTAAATCTAAAGTTACTTGTAAACCTTCAGTGAAAGTTTTTGGAGGAATTGGTGTTAGTAGATTTGACTCTGATCCCTGGAGGTAACTGCGCCACAACTGTTCCAAATTGCCCCCAGAGAACATTAAGATGGTATCAGCAGGCAAATGCTTAACTAAACTACTGTTTCGATTATCCACTTGATGGAAGGTGGTACTATCCGGCTTGAGCCAGGAAATTGAACGAAAACGTATCCCTTCTGATTCTAGGGTTACTGTTGTCGCCATGCCTTGTCTTGGTTCTGCTGCTGCTAGGTTTTCTGGATCAAGGGAACGTCCAGAGTTAGCGGCTGCGGTTGCCCAGAAAGCAGGCATGTTCAGATACAACTGAGCGAAGGGTTGTGAGGCTTTGATTTTATTCACTGCTTTGGGGTAGCCAGGAGTTGCTGCAATTGAGGGTTCCCCAGTATAAGTGTCCACCACCTGCTCCATGGTTTGGGAATGTTTAGTCACCACTAAGAAACGTCCTAGGACTGCTGCTGAAAATTGTTGGGAGTTGCTCTTTTTGGTTTCTTGAATCTGAATCCCTTTGTAGGTTCTTTCCAGCAACTGCCTCTTGGAGTTGGCTTTGATTAACAGCTGCTGGGCTTGAACTAGGTTTTCGATTGGTAGTACAATGAGGTCTGGTTGTGGGAATAATGGTTCTGCTATTGGTATTTCCTGCTCTGGGTCTTCCTCTACTGTCGGTGTTCCAGATGCTAGATAAGCAATCATTACTGTTTCACCCAACCAGGGTTGGATATCTTCCTCATAATTGTAGCCATAAGCTTTGAGGAATCTATCCTGGAGACCCGTTAGCTGTTTTGTCAAAGCAGCTTTGGTTTCTGGAGTACCATAATTGTGCAACTTCTGCCATTGTTTGATATCTGTAGAGATGGATGCAGTTACTAGGGCATCTTCAGGAACCAACTGAGCACTCATGGCGACAGA
>JAAHGR010000719.1 GCA_010672425.1 Symploca sp. SIO2E6 | reverse complement strand
TCTTTCAATCTTCAATTGTTTGACATTCCGCACTCCCAATTCCCTATTCCCTATTCTTCATTTAGCGCACTATGGCGAAAATCAAAATCCTGCAAGAAGGTTGCTCTTACACCTTTAGGTCTTACTTCGAGTTACCTTATGAAGCTGATGATATTTTAGCTGAGTTCGACTATTCACTGATTAAATCCCGCCTCTGTTTGCCTAAAACAACTCAGCAGCTCAACATACTGCCGGAACTGAAGCAAAGGATAGAAGATATCTTACCCTTGATCAGTTTGAGTAATGAAACTGCGAGAAGAGAGACGCTGGTGTCTCCCATTATGTTGGAGGTGATTCGTTATTGCCAATGTCAAATGCGCATTGAATATCCTTTAAACGTTAATAACTGGCTCAAAGGTAATCTTGATTATCTGTTGCGCTCAACCAATGATTTACTGGTGATTGAAGCCAAAAAGGATGATCTTACTAGAGGATTTACCCAGTTAGCAGTTGAGTTAATTGCCCTATCGCATATTGAAGAACAGAATGTGTTTTATGGGGCAGTGACAATCGGTGATGTCTGGCGATTTGGTAAACTAGAGCGTAGTCAACAACAGATCACTCAAGATCTCAATTTGTTTAAAGTGCCTGATGATTTGGACAGCTTAGTCAGAGTCTTGCTGGGAATTTTGGAGGGAGATTAAATAGGGATTGGGAGAATAAGTAACAAGTAACAAGTAACAAGTAACAAGGAATATTGAATTCTTTAGACCCCAAACCCCAAACCCCACACCCCACACCCAGTCTTCTTTTTAGCCTTTGTTAGCCTGGAGTTCTTTCTCCCGCATTTCCATCAATTCCGGCACGGTTACAAATTTGTAACCCTGCTTTCTGAGTTGATTAATCATTTCTGGTAGAGCATACACTGTACCCATACGGTTACCACCACCATCATGCATGAGGACAATCCCTCCTGGAGAAGATTGGTTCAGCACATTCTTGAGCAACCTTGGTGAAGAAACAGCATAATCCTTAGAATCAGCTGACCACATAACGTTCACATATTTTTTGCTATGGGCGTAAGCCACCAACCCATTTTTTAGGTGACCCCCTGGTGGTCGAAACATAGTGGTTTTAATACCAGTAAGTTTGTAAATCAACTCGGTTGTGCGGTCTATTTGTTGAGCTGCTGCTGCAGGAGAGTGTTGGTGATAAGGGTGGCTCCAGCTATGGTTACCCACCGCATGACCATGCTCTGCCACTAGCTTGGCAAGATGTGGAAAGGTTTGCACATTCCTCCCGATGAAGAAAAAAGTGGCCTTAATATTGTTTTTGTTGAGGATATACAATATTTCGTTAGTGGTTTTCGGCCAAGGACCATCATCAAAAGTTAAAGCAATGACTTTCTCACCAGTACCGAGGGGAATATCATTAATCGTCTTTCCTTTATACTGAGCTGGGACAGGAGGATTAAGTCGTGTCGCCTTTTCCGCCTCCATCAATTGGGCGACGAGTTGTGTAAATTGTTGATTTGACTGGGCAGTTAAAGCTTGAGAGTCAGCAGTATTCTGGTTTGACTCTCCCAAAGGCAAGGCAATTGTTTGGAGAGCTCTCCGAGAAATTGATTTGTCTACTGTCAAGCTGAAGCCAGCCATAAAGCCAAAGGCAGCAGCAGCTACAATGGAGATACTGCGCTGCCACACAAACAGATGATGGTTTGCCACGTTAGGTTTTCTTCACTCCTTTGAACACCATTGAATATGAGAGTACTAGGCCACTCGATCTTACAACGAACTTCCTCACGAGAAACCTGGTTTCTAAGAATACTCCCTCCGGCTCTCTAGCGGAATCAAAATTCGCTCTCAAAGTAAGAATACCTTGAAGATTACTGTACAAACAGCTGGTTGTCCGGAAAATCTAGAGAGCTTCTCATGAGCGCTTCGTGCTTCCATTAAATTGGGAGTGCGAAGTGATCCTTGCTCCCTGTTCCCTACTCCTGCAACAAGCCCTAAGTAATTGTGGCAGAAAAAGCATCACGACTCTCAAAAATCTCAAAGGCTTGATCTAACTGAGTTAGCTCAAAAATGATTCTAATTGAGGGAGCTACACAGCAAAGACCGAAGCGACGCTGTAGACGTTGAGCCAGACTCAGAGCAGAAACTAATGCCATCAATCCAGCACTGTCTAGGGATTCTATCTGGTGCATATCCACCAACAAAACCGAATCCTCCTCTGATACCATAGCAGTTGTCAGCTGAAGTTGAAACTCAACAGCATTTGAGGCGTTGACATGACCAGAAGGTTGAATAATGGTTATTGGTAAATCCCTAGTTGCGTTTGACATAGTTGTTCCTCAGACTTACTTACTAAAAATAATAGATAGGGAATAATTTAAATCACCTAAGTGCATTTACGGAGTAAATTCCTAGCTAACATGATTTTGCAGTATATTCATCGATAGGTCATAGTTTTTTAATTTTTTTCGTTTTTTTGTAAAAAAAATGTGTATAGCTATACTAAAATTATATTGACTTCTAATAATTTAGATGCTATAGTTACCAACTCAGTTATTAAATAAATTAGCGAAGTGGTTACCACATCGCTTAGTAAGCATTTACCAATAATCTAAGTTATAATAATTGAAGTTTCTGGAGAATTCTCCAAGGGCGCAACTACTGACATCGCTAGAGTCAGGCAACACCCCGACTACCTAATTAACTTACCGCTAATCAGGAGTATTTGGTGATGATGAAATCAGTATTATACCTTAATATACAAGTTTTCCCAACTATCATCAGGAAGAAGTGTATTTTTTTTGAGTAGGTTAATCCTTTGACCATATCCTCAATCATTCCCGGGGGATGCTCCAAACTCAAAGCGAGAACATTCAACCAACAATTGTGCCCCAGCTAGAGAGTGATTAAGATCACTGCATTTATTGAACTTCCGTCAATACATAAATTGGGGATGCATTGGATCATAATAGGTATAGAACTTTTAATAGGATAAGATAATTGTGAATAGTACAGGTATAATTCGCCAACTGGTGGAAAAAACTCTTCATATTAGGCAACTAACTCCGGATATAGAAAATCAAATTAACAATGAACTGACCCGCTTGGGTTACATCTCGGATGTTGATTACGAAGCCCTGGAATTATTAATGTACGAGATGGATGCTGGTAGGATTAAGTTAGTCCCTAGTATCTGAAAAATAACTTAAAGGAGAGTGAAGCAAGTATCCATCGATTTGGCTCAGGAGTTCCAGCCTCGCCAGATTATTTGTTTAGAACATGAGCATACCTGTTTATACGTGGAAGTCATTGAAGTCATCTCAGCGCGGCAGGTTTGTTGGGTGCGTCCTTTGTTGCTGGCGATACCGTCAGACAATCAATCCTTACCAGAGGACTTAATTTTATACGATTTACGTCAGGGTCCGGATCTACTTTGGCCTACAAGTTTATTTCGACTAGCTTGGGATACAGAGGTGATGTCCCTCTTAGGGCAGTTGCATAATCCAGATACTTCATCTGTAAGAAATCTAGATGGAGGTAAGCAATTGAAGGATTTTGTTGATCGAGTGTGGCAGGCTTATCAAAGTGAATTTTAGGTGGGTTGTACTTTTTATTATTTTTTGCTATTCATTTAAGAATGGAGTAAGTGTACGCCTGTAAGGTACAGTTAAGGAATTAACCACACCAAGCACAGAGGAACACACCAGGATTTGTAGTGCGAGGGTCTTGCTCGCGTCTGACCTCCAGCGAGCAAGATCCTCGCACTACTCAAAATTTAAACTACCAAATTAGCTGTGCTACAGCCCTACAGCTATTGCCAATTTACACTAACTACT
>JAAHGR010000718.1 GCA_010672425.1 Symploca sp. SIO2E6 | reverse complement strand
CTGAGATCTGAATCCACGCTGGATGTGACTGGGATCACAATTTGTGGGACATTTGATCACTTCTTGTAAACGGTACTACTATATATTTCGGTAAAATCGCTAAAAATTATGCAATCTGAGTGGGGGATGGGGAGATGGGGAGATGGGAGGATGGGGAGACAAGGAAGATAAGGAAGATAGGGGGGACACTCTCAATTCTCAATTCTCAATTCCTAAAATTAGGAACAAATTCGGTATCTTCGTAGGGGCGGGTTTAGCGTAACCCTTATCGCATTTATCGATAACTTTGGCACAAAACCCGCCCAAGCGATAACCTTGCGGTTGGTTAACACTCCCAATTCCCAATTCCCAATTCCCTAAAACGGTTCAATGGAAAGGGAGTCCACCATGGTGGCTCCTGGAAGTTGTGAAAAACTGAATGTATCAGCAGCAATACAAATGTTGGGTCTCGTTCCTCTACCCAACCTACATCTATTTCCTCATTTTAAGTGTGTCGCGCCACTACTGGCGTGACACACTTAAAATGAGGGAATAGATTTTGGCTCAAACCCTTATTTGACAAGGAAGCCGTCGATTTCCTATTCCACCATTTTAGCTGTGTCGCGCCACTACTAGCATGAAACAGTTAAAATGAGGGAATAGATTTTGGCTCAAACCCTGAATTTACAAGGAAGCCATCGATTTCCTATTCCACCATAATAGGCTGTGTCACGCCAGTACACACTGTAACTCTGATACGGTGGCTATGTTTCTTAAGCTGATGTGCAGCTAAATTGTATAATGCGAAAACGTGAAAATATTGTAGTGCGTAAGCGATGCTAGCGCGTAGCGCAAACATCTTGCTCGCTAGTATTATACAAATTAAATGCGTAACAACTTAGGAGCCGCCCCACAGGAAGTGCGCCACCCGCTATGAAGGGAACAAACACTTACTCCTACCTTAGATCTTAGAGCCTTGGAACCTTCTTTCCTTGGAGCCTTCTGCCCTCTGCCTTCTGCCTTGTTTCTTAAAAGTTCAAATCTTGCTAGGTTAACAATTGTTATTCAAGTGATTATCTTTTGTTTATCTCTGTGGAAAACTCGTAAAAATCTGTGGAAAACTTGCAGTGAGTAGTAGAAAAGTAGGTGTTATATCAAGGAAAGGATAATCACTTACGATAAAAACTTCTCCGCGTCTCTGCATCTCCGCGTCAGCCTTAACTATAAGTAGGGCTTGCTGTATAAGTCTGGAAGCCATGCCTTACAGGGCAAACAACCATTTTTTTTCTCAACAAGTGCAAGTATTTTGTCTCAATGAGCTCAAAAAGCTTGCATTATCGTAGGAGAACAGCGGGTTAAATCAATAATGTGATGGGTTTTATTCACAGGTTTTAACGCCAGTCGAAATTACACTACAGCCTTATGCAGCAAGCGACCCGTTACTCATTACTCATTACTCATTACTCATTACTCATTACTCATTACTCATTACTCATTACTTATTCAGCAGACCCTAAGTATTCAACCGAACTTGATATTAGGTGGTAGATGCTAAGTAACTAACCAATTGCTTGAGGTGATCTAGTTCATGAGTAGCCATGACGGAAATGCGAAGGCGACTGGTAGGAACTGTCGGAGGACGGATTGCTGGGACAAATATACCAGCAGCTTGTAGCTGTTCCCTAAGCTTGACAGCAGCAGTAGCATCAACTAAAGGAAGGCACAGAATTGGTGAGTCGGAAGGCAAAAGTTGGAGACGCTTAAGCTGCTGTTGTATTAGTCCCTTGAGAGTATTAACATTGTTATGGAGTCGAGTGCGGCGTTCCGGTTCTTGTTGCACAATCTTAACTGCTGCTAAAGCAGCTGCAGTGTCAGCAGGGGATAAACCAGTAGTATAAATCCAGCTAGGAGCACGATTGCGTAGGAAGTCAATCAAAATCGCCGAACCTGCTACGTAACCTCCTAAACTCCCCAAAGCTTTACTGAGAGTACCAACTTGAATCAGAGTTTGCCCAGTACAACCAAAATATTCCACACAACCGGCTCCTGTTGCTCCCAAAACCCCAGTAGCGTGAGCTTCATCCACTAGTACCATACAGTTAAACTCGTGGGCGATCGCTAATATTTCCGGTAGAGGACAAAGACCTCCATCCATACTGAAAATGCTGTCGGTAATAATCAGGCAACGGCGGTACTGTTGCCGGTGTTGAGCTAGCTGATTTGCTAAATCAGCCATATTATTATGAGCATAGTCTAGAACTAAAGCCCTGCTCAAAATAGCACCATTTTTTAAGCTAGAGTGGTTATACTGATCTGCCAAAATCAAATCCCGCTTCCCGACTACAGCGGCAATTGTTCCCAAATTTGCTAGATATCCAGAACTAAATACCAGAGCATCTTCCGTTTGTTTCAAAGATGCTATCGCTTGTTCTAATTGTTGATGCAATTCCCGATGTCCCGTCAGCAGTCGGGAGCCAGTACAACCAGTACCATATGCTTTAGTCGCCGCAACTGCTGCCTCAATTAAGCGCTGATCCCCTGTAAGTCCCAGATAATCATTGCTGGCAAAATTGATTACTTCCCTTCCTTGCAATTGCACTACTGCACCAGGCTGACTGGTAATAGTTTGCACTGAACGATACCAGTTAGCTTTATGGATAGTAGCCAAAGATGGTTCTAGCCAAGTATAGGGATTTGTCATTGCTTGTTGGTTATAATAACTGTCATTCTGGATAAAGAGGGTAAAATTATATTCGCTTAGCTATAGAACATAATACCTAAGGTGAAAGTATGCTACCAGAGCCAAAAATCACAGACAAGCACAGAGAATCCGCCGAAGCAGAGATTCGGGAAAAGCAGAAGCCTGTCGATTACGATACCAAAGAGTACCCAGTGGAAATACTGGTTCAGAAATACACAGACGGTAGGGAAGATGACACTAATGAGTTGTTCATACCGGACTACCAGCGGGAGATAGCTTGGGATGAGACAAGACAATCAAAATTTATAGAGTCGGTACTTTTAGGATTACCGATACCATATATCTTTGTTGCCGATATTTATGATGAGGAAAATGATCTAGGACGTTTGGAAATAGTAGACGGAACACAACGCATCCGTAGCCTGACAAGATTCCTCAATAATGAACTAACACTACAGAAGTTGGAAAAGCTAGAAAAGTTGAATAACTTCACCTTTGCTGACTTACCACTCGCACGACAAAGACGCTTTAAACGGAGTACCCATCGAATATGTGAGAGATCAACTGTTAGGCAAATCATGACCAGCACCTTATTTCAAGATTTTAAGGAACTAACTAAAGAAGTAAACAAGTATGGTTAATCAGGATTACCTAGAGAGCCGGTCAAGAAACCGGGTTTCTCTTGTCAGAGCCTTGATATCTCGTTGATAGCGTCACCGTAGGGGATTACAATGTAACCTAATTCTTCCAAGGCAGTAGTGAATTCCCAAAAAACTTGATGTTGTCTCAACTGGAGTACATTTTCCATAGAAACAATCTCTGGATCACACTCCTGTACGAGGCGAATAAAATCCTTCAGGAGTTTCCACTTTTGTGATTTGTCCTTACCGTATCGCCTCGAATAAGTTGAAAATGGTTGACATGGGGCACATCCTGCTAGTACCTTGATGTCACCTGGGGGAAAATGTGCTAGTAACTCAACACCAGTAACTTCTTCTACCCCTTTAAGAATGAATTTTGCTTCGTTTACAATAACTTCAATCCCTACTAACTGAGCTTTATAAGTAATCATCTCAATTAGTCTGGCATGAGGGATAGCTACAAAATTCTGATTAACAACTTTGCCCAAATTTATTTCTTGTTTCCATTTCTCAT
>JAAHGR010000717.1 GCA_010672425.1 Symploca sp. SIO2E6 | reverse complement strand
TCTCCCCATCTCCCTATCTCCTTGTCTCCGCGTCCCCGCGTCTCCCCATCTCCCCATCTCCCTATCTCCTTGTCCCCGCGTCTCCCCATCTCCCCATCTCCCCATCTCCCCATCTCCGCGTCCCCGCGTCCCTGCGTCCCTGCGTCTTTTCATTCACCCCAATGTACCTTCATGAACTTGAAATACTCGATCCGCCATTTGGGCAATTGCTGGATTGTGAGTCGCCATAATCAATGTTTTGTTGACATTGCGAGTTAGCTCTAGCAAGAGTTTTAACACACAATCCCCCGTTTCTTCATCCAAATTGCCTGTGGGTTCATCTGCTAGTATCAGCATAGGATTATGCATCAATGCCCTAGCGATCGCCACCCGTTGTTGTTGACCCCCAGATAGTTGATCAGGAAAAGTATGACAACGATCCTCTAAACCCACTTCCCTGAGCAGTTTCAGAGCCAGATCTTCTAAAGCCTTAATCTCTTTACCAGCTAGCTCCTGGGGAAGAGTGATATTTTCCAAAACCGTTAGAGTGGGAATCAGATTAAAAAATTGGAAGACAAAGCCAATGCGATCGCGTCGGAATAAGGTACAATCCCGTTCACTCATCTCATTAACTGCTAACCCATTAATTAATACTGTACCACTTGTCGGTTTTTCGATACCACTCAACAGGTTCAAAAGAGTACTTTTGCCACTACCGCTTTGACCCAGAAGAACAATAAATTCTCCTTGGTTAAAGGTTGTATTCACCTGATTTAAGACAAGTCGAGTACCACTCCCTTCAATAAATGTTTTGCTTAGGTCACGCAATTCAATAAAAGCTCTAATTGTTTCAGATGGCATAACTTGTCAATTGGTTTTGGTATATGATGGAATGGGTAGGTTGGGGGTCGCGATAGCGTAACCCAACACCAGAGTACATTGTGTTGGGTTTCACTTCTCCTTAGACTGCCATCCAATTTCCCAATATTTCCACCCATTCGTAGGGGCGGGTTTAGCGACAATTTAGGTCATTTTACCCGAATATTGGGATCATTCCCCGCCCAACACCATCCCCAGGTTAACGCAGACAATTTCCAAGGGACGGCTCTCAAAACCTTAAGTGAGGTTTAGTATTTGATTAATTCATTCTAAAATGAATGAGATCTCATGTACTATGGTATAAGTGTGATTTAGTAAACTAATTCCTGCGTTAGACGGCTGTAGTAGTTGTAGAATGTCTACTTGAGATGATACTGGGGGTGATTTTCTGGAGCTAGATCAACTTTTAGACGAACTTGGATATGCCCAGTCACCATATTATCGCTCTACCAGTGAGTCTTCACAGGAGCCATTGACTGAGCATCTTTTTCGCGCCGCTAAGAAAGCGGGTGTTCAGGGAGCATATCTTTTTGAAACCAGTCCCCCAGAGCAGAAAATTCTGCCACCTCGTCCAGCGGTGTATGTTACCGAAGCCAAAACAAGGGATGAGGCTAGGGTGATTCATCAGAGGCTATGGAATCTGGGTAATGCACCTTTTCTAGTCATTCTTCTTCCCAATGAAATTAGAGTTTACGCAGGATTTGACTTTTCTCTAAGGAATGAGAAGAAGGGTTTAGTCAAGGAAATCACAGAAATCGTTGATCTCACATTCCAAGGTATCCGTGAGCAACTTACAGACTTTAGCTCTGACTCTATAGATGCTGGAAGAATTTGGGAGGCTCAATCGAAGTATATCACCCCTGAAACCAGGGTGGATACACAGTTGCTCAATAACCTGAGAAAATTAGAGCAATATCTTAAAGGTCAAAATCTTGACTTACCAATCGTTCATGCACTAATTGGTAAGTATGTTTATATTCGCTATCTGTATGATCGAGGAATTCTCTCCAAAGAATGGTTGGCTGAAAACAATATAAATTTAGACACTGTACTAAGCCGTAAGGCAACACTAGTCGGCTTGCTGCATTTGACTGAGGTTCTAGAAAATCGCTTTAATGGTGCTGTTTTTCCCTTGCCTCCCCATGTTGAAACGATAGTGGGTGATGAAATTGTCTCCCTAGTCGCTTCTACTTTTAAGGGCGATGATCCAATTTCAGGACAGTTACATCTCGACTTTGAAGCTTATGACTTTTCTTATATTCCAGTCGAAACACTATCCTCAATTTATGAGCAATTTCTACATTCCCAAGGAACGGGAAAAAAAGTTGGTGCAGTCTACACTCCTGAGCCAGTAGCAGATTATTTGTTATGTGAATTGAAAGAATCTAAACCCTTGCAGAGTGACATGAAAATTCTTGATCCATGTTGTGGTTCTGGAATATTTCTGGTATTAGCTTATCGCAAACTGATTGAACTAGCGCTAGCACAAAGCCCAAATAGTAAACTGAAGCCTACAGAACTACGGAAAATTCTCTGTGAAAGTCTCTATGGCCTAGAACGAAATCAAGAGGCTTGTTATGTCGCTGAATTCAGCCTGATCTTGACATTGCTAAACTACATTGAGCCTCCTGATTTACACCGCAATAAACAATTCAAGTTTCCGTCACTTCACAATACACAAATCTTTGAGTGTGATTTCTTTGATGATGAGTCAGACTTCTGGCAGCAGAACCAAAAGTTTGACTGGATTGTGGGTAATCCCCCTTGGATTGAACTCAAGCCAGCGATCGAAAATGAGGAATTAGCTCGCTCTTGGATTAGAAAAAATATAGAAGAAAGACCTGCTACAGGGAATCGAGTTTGTGAAGCCTTTAGTTGGCGAGTAGTTGATCTACTCGCTCCCAATGGATATGTGGGATTGCTTATCCATGCTAAAAGCTTGTTTAATCATGAATCTGAAAAATACCGAAAGCTTTTTTTTACGCAGCATGAAGTTGCAAGAATTACGAATTTTTCTAATCTAGCTTATGTACTGTTTAGTGGTAGAGGAGAGGCTCCTGCTGCAACTATTATTTATCAAAAGGCTTTACCTAATGTTGAGAAGCATGAAATTATTCATTATGCTCCTTTTGTTGCCAATCAAGTTTCTAATCGTCCTTGGAAGCGTGACAAGAAAAATCCAACTTGGACAATAACGATTAATTCAAATGAGATACAGACGATAGATCCAGAAGATGTAGAGAATGGAGATTTGTCAGTATGGAAGCTAGCTTTGTGGGGAAGCTACAGAGATAAAAGAGCCCTTAAAAAAGTGCGTAGATTACTTGAGACTACTTTAGAAGAGCTAAGTAATGAAAAAGGATGGTATCTCCATCAAGGTTTACAGATGGGTGACGGTTCAGCCTGGAATAGTAACAAAAGCAATAGCATAGAGTATTTATCAGATTTGGAAGGGTGTAAAAGGATTAATTCTGATTTAATGGTTGAATCAAAACGACGCTTCTCGATTCCAGAAAAGGCTTTGCAACAAATTCCTGTGGAAGAACTGTACATTCGTAAGCGTAGTGGGAAAGCGGGTCTTAAAGTCGCACCTGCGCCACACATTATTATCAGCACTAGTTACTGTGTTTATAGTGATGAATACTTTATCATTCCTCATCCAAAAGTTGGACTTTCAGGCTGCCAAGATAGTGCTGATCACTTACGTGCGATTTCAGTTTTACTCAATTCAAGCATTCTCAATTATTATCTATTCTTTCAAAGCTCATCATGGGGTGTTGATCGCAACCTGGTTAGTCTCAAGGATATCAAAAGTGTTCCTGTTCCTATTATGTCGATGGAGAAAATTTATAAACTCTCTTGTCTTCAAAGAGAGTTAGAACACCTAGAGAAGAATGCTCTTCTTTCTGAAAGTTCCCTTCAAGATAGACTTGATGATTCAGTTGAAGATATTATCAAGCTACCTCAAAATATCAGTT
>JAAHGR010000716.1 GCA_010672425.1 Symploca sp. SIO2E6 | reverse complement strand
TGGTACATCATCACCAACTAGAGCCATCAAGATCTGTTGGCATAGCAGAATGCGATCGCACTATTGTTAGTTGGGGAATATTTGTCAATCTTTTAGAATACAAACTAGACCGTGAAGGTAAAGTACTAGTAGAGCCTGAGAGATGGTTCCCTAGCTCGAAAACTTGTTCTGTGTGTTTAAACGTGGTTAATCGTTTACCCTGGGATGCACAGTCCTTCCTGTGTAAATCCTGTGGTACTATGCATGACAGGGATAGCAATAGGGCAACCAATATCAGAGCAGAAGGTATCAGACAATTATCGGTCTTGGGAACCAGGATTGCTGCCAAGGTCACAGAAGTAAGACAACGTAGTGGACGCAAGCCTACTACTGTTGCAACTCCTTTGAAGTTGGGAGCCCAGACTCCCTAGAGCGTCGGTCAAGAAACTGGGTTTCTTTGGATAAAATGCTAATATCTCGTTGTCGTCCTCAAGAGAAACCCGGTTTCTGGGAATAGTTGACTGGCTCCCTAGTGCAGGCGGAAATAACAACAGCAGCTAAAACCTCCTTGTCCCCCTTGTACTCCTTGTCTTCCTTGTCTGGTCTTGAGGTGCTCAAGGACTTCTGCCTAGCTGCACTAGGTTAGGTAAGTGTAGGTCGTTCAATTGTCCCTAGTTGATCTATGGTAGGCTGACTTTGCTAGCTGTGCTAAAAACTCTTCGGGAAGTAATTGCGCATTGGTGGTCGGAGTTTACACTCCAGACCAAGTTGATGGCAGCGGCAACGCTAGTCGTCTCTTTAATTATGAGTGGTTTGACCTTCTGGGCAGTAAATACCATTCAACAGGACGCGAGGTTAAATGACACCCGCTTTGGTAGTGACCTCGGTATCTTGCTAGCCACCAATGTCGCTCCTCAAATTGCGGAAAACAATCTCACGGAAGTAGCTCGGTTTTCAGATCGTTTCTACAGTAGTACTTCCAGTGTGCGCTACATGCTCTACGCGGATGAAGATGGTCAAATCTTCTATGGGATCCCTTTCTCTGAATCTCAGGTGCAGAACTCCTTAACGATTCAACGTCGGATTGAGTTACCAGAGAACTATGCCCAAAACTCCGACTTGCCAATGGTGCGGCAGCATCTGACCCCTGATGGAGAAGTGACTGATGTCTTTGTGCCCCTAACCTATGAAGATCATTACCTAGGGGTACTAGCCATCGGTATTAACCCCAATCCCACAGTAGTTGCCTCTTCCAATTTGACAAGGGATGTCACCATTTCGGTCTTCATCTCGATTTGGGTAATGATGATTTTGAGCGGAGTGCTGAATGCCTTAACCATCACCAAGCCAATTAAAGAACTATTAGTAGGGGTGAAAAATATTGCTGCCAAGAATTTCAAGCAGCGGATTGACCTACCTTTGGGAGGAGAACTAGGGGAACTGATCATCAGTTTTAATGAAATGGCAGAGCGTTTAGAGCACTACGAGGAGCAAAATATTGAGGAACTGACAGCTGCCAAAGCCAAGCTAGAGACCTTAGTTTCCACCATTGCTGATGGTGCTGTGCTGATTGATACCAATTTGCAGGTAATGTTGGTCAACCCAGCAGCGCGACGCTTTTTTAGTTGGGAAGAAAACCAGGATTTGGTAGGAGAAAATGTCCTGCATCACCTACCGACATCAGTAACTAGGGAACTAACACGTCCCTTGTATCAAATAGTAGACGAGAATGGAGCAACAAACAAAAATCAGGAATATCGTGAAGGAGGAGAGTTTCGCATTACTCTGACAGAGCCAACAGTCCGTACCGTCCGCATTCTCCTGATCAGGGTACTTGATCAATACCGTGAGAGTATTAAGGGAATTGCCATGACGGTGCAGGATATTACCCGTGAAGCGGAACTTAACCAGGCTAAAAGTAATTTTATCAGTAATGTTTCCCACGAACTAAGAACACCTTTATTTAACATCAAATCTTTTATTGAAACTCTCCACGAATACGGCGAAGATCTCAGCGAAGATCAGCGTCAGGAGTTTCTCGAAACTGCTAACCGCGAAACTGATAGATTAACCCGCCTAGTAAATGATGTCCTAGATTTATCACGACTCGAGTCTTGTCGGATTTATCACTTTGAACCAGTAGAGCTAGCTCAACCAATAGATCAAACCCTACGCACTTATCAGTTGAATGCTAAAGATAAGGGAATTGAACTAGGAAAAGAGATTGCTCCCAATCTACCGCCAGTGCGAGGTCATTACGATCTATTGCTCCAAGTATTCGACAACTTAGTTGGCAACGCCCTAAAGTTTACCGAACCAGGGGGCAGAGTGATCATTCGTGCTTATCTACTAGATAATGAATTTAATCACCAAGATGTAAACCAGAGAGTGCGAATTGAAATCTCAGATACAGGAATAGGAATCGATGTAGAAGACCAAGAGGCAATTTTTGAGAGATTTTCCCGTGTAGAAAATCGAGTTCATACCCTAGAAGGAACCGGGTTAGGTCTTTCAATCGTCAAAAATATTATTGAGAGACATCATTCTCGGGTACATTTAGTCAGCGAAGTTGGCATCGGCACTACTTTCTGGTTTGATGTAGAGGTATCTGAGGAAAGGAAACAGGAAGCTCTTAACAGGGAGCAGGGAGTAGTGGGTGTAAGGGAGTAAGGAATTTTCAAAGTTTGCCTCGCTTCGCTCACCTGAGCGGAGCATCCCGTAAGGGTATTGCTACGCAAACAAAGTTCAAAGTTCAAAGTTCAAAGTTATCAATTCCCAATTCCCAATTCCCAATTCCCAATTCCTAATTCCCAATTCCCAATGCTAAATCGCCATCCAAGCCAGCAGAAAACTTACAGTAGCTAAGGCTAGTATACCCAGCCAAGCTGGATTTCTTTGACACCAAAGCTTAACCGATTGAACTAAGCTGTAACGAGGAGTATAAATCGGTCCAGTATCCAACTGGGATTGAGACATATCCTGGTAAAGGGTACATTCCTTAGCATAGGAACGTTGGGGAAAGTTACAGGTATCATCAGCATGATAGGTACAACTGTTGCACAAATACTCTTCTCCCATAGTCCGGTGCAAGGTAATACCCGGATGACCATAAGCTTTGAAAGTCATACCACAATGGGGACAAGCGATCGCATTACTACTGATGGATTGATCACAGCGGGGACAATTGGGCATGGATTGCCTCCTTTTAGCTCCAAAGCATCCTTTAATCTATCGTATATTAGGGAACAGGGAATTGGGAATTGGGAATTGGGAACAGGCTACTTTCATGCATGGTGGTGAAATTTTTTTCATGGGGACTGCCTCGGAGCCTCCTGCCTTCTGCCTTGCAGCCTCGGAGCCTCCTGCCTCTTACCACCTGCCTTGCAGCCTCCTGCCTCCTACCACCTGCCTTCTTGAGCGAGAAAGCCGAACAATACCTGTGGGAAAGATGGCACAAAATAGAACTATCTTAAATGGAGCAATTCATCTCCCGTTATAGCGATAGCTATAACGGGAGATGAATTGCGACCAACAAATAAAATCGACCAACGGGAGACTGCTTACACCGGTTGTAATCTTGTGTAGATTAGTTTAAAATAAGCTAAGCATTAACAAACACAAGGGGAAATGCTGGGAGCATCCCATTTTGGCGATTTGTCTCATTTAATATAGCTGAAACCCTTGCTATGTCGTTCTTTTGGTAATGTTTTTTCCAAAATGGGATGCTCCCGAAATGCTTACCTTAACTTACGAGTACAAACTAATCCCAGACAAGCAGCAAATATCTGTCATAGAACAGACCTTAAAAGTTTGCCGCTCTGTTTGGAACTATGCACTCAGAGAGCGTAAGGATTGGT
>JAAHGR010000715.1 GCA_010672425.1 Symploca sp. SIO2E6 | reverse complement strand
AGCAACTAAAAGGGAATATCCCAAGGGGGGACGTCCAATTAACGGAGGGGAAGTTCGCGGTTGGGTTTGAGGTAATGGTGTTAGGTGTTAGGTGTTAGGGATGCAGGTGTCCCAAAATCGCACGCAAATTGTTTTGGGGTTTAAGTCACCTGAACGCCGAAAAGATACGGAATTTGCTGTTGTGTAGAATGTATTTATAGGTTAGAGCACAGCGTTATTAAATTGAAGCCATGGAAATATCTGTACCCGAGCGACTAAATAGCTTTATCCAAGCCCAAGTCAAACTGGGAGCCTATGCCAATCCCGATGAATTTGTCACCCATGTCTTGGAACAATTCCAAACCCAACAACTTGTCCCGCAATCTACCCCGGAGCCATCTCAACAGTCAACTGAACCCTTGTTTGGTTGTCTGAAGGGATGGGTGACCATTGTAGGTGATATTGTTGAGCCAATTGAAGATGCTGGTTGGGAACTCTTACCATGACTCAAGTTCTCTTGGACTCAGATCTTGCACGCCTGCCGGAAACATACTTGTGGAGGTAGGCAACAGGCAACAGCTCATCTGGCAACAGTGATAAGATTTGACTGTTTCAGTATTAAAATTTTTACTCAACTTGGATTAATCCAGGTTCGTAGTCTGAGCAAGAACGGTTCCTCCACCTGCGGTCTTGACCACAATGCAAATACCTCGCTTTCACCAAACTTCTCATCAGTCAAAGGAGATAGCAGAGCTTCGTCAGATAGTTTACCTTGTTCATCTAAGCGCCAGATAGATCGGTCGTAGATGACTGCGGTTTCTACTTTATCCCCAATGCGACCTTGATATCTGATCTGACGTCCAGGTTGTAACTCCTGTTCTGCCCACTTGACAACAGCTTGAGTTCCTCCCTCCTGGTACAGTGAATCCATGAGACTCAGCACCTGCTCACTGGAACCCAATTGCAGAGGCGGAAGATTTGATTGAGTAGGAACAGGTAATTGCGATTCAGTCATAGTGTTTTTTTTCACTTGGTCACCCCCCCAACTACAGGAAGTGAAATTGAGAAGAGTCAATAACCCGAATACCAGAATGAGCAGATTTTTACCAATCATCTCCACCCTTTACTCAGATAAGGAGTATTTTATCGAGCCACACTCAACTTTACCTTTCTCGCGAGATAAGGGTTCTGTAGCCTCGCCTAGATACATTCCCCACTTGAATGGATTGATGTAATCGCTGCCGCTTACCTCCAGTTCTGGAGCGAGATAAACCTCAGCAAAAAGTGGAGCCTGGAAGACATTCAAATAGCCTTCTGTAGTTGTTTTCCCGGAGCGATCGCTCGTAGTTGTATTAGTGGTTTGGGTAGTACGGGTATTGGAAGTAGCTAACTCACCTCCCACAGAAGCCTCACCACCCGCCTTGGCTTCTCCAGCCTTGAGACCACCTGTTAACTTAGCAGAATCGGTGGTCGAGTTAGTAAGCTGGTCAGATCTAGTTGCAGTTCCACCATAGCCTGCACTGGTTGTAGCCTTATTCTGCTGCCCTAAGGACACTGCTTTCCCTACGGTAAAGCGAATATGTCCCTTCCAATGAACATTCACTCCCCTGGTTTCAATGAAATCAATGGGAATGTTGGTTTGTGCCAAATTGCTACTAATCGCGGTATCTATTTGGGGAGCTACATTGGCATTAAAATCTGCATTCTTTCCAAATTTTGCACCAGCTGATCTTACTGCCACCTGTTCTAAGAGGGTAATGATCTCAGACGTACTTGCCGCCACATTCTCAAGGTTCTTGGCTCCGCCAGGGATGTTTTCCATAACACCCTTTTTGGCAAGGAAGCCATGGGGAGATTGCTGACTAACTTGAACTGCTTGCTTTTGGGTTGCACCTAATTTTGCTGAGTTCAACTGAGGCTGAATCTTACCCTTCTTGGAAGAACTCAACACATTGTCTATTCCTTGGGAGTTTTGCTGGCGCTGAAGATTACTTGCTCCTCTCTGCTGCACCACATGGGTTAACTCATGAGCAAGTAACTCTTGCCCATCCTTGCTCCCAGGATTATATTCCCCCTGCTTGAAGAAAACATCCTGTCCCGTAGTAAAGGCCCTAGCTTGAATTGATTGATTGAGCTGATCAGATTGGGTATCAGTGTGTACTTTGACATTACTGAAGTCAGAACCAAATGCCTGTTCCATTGGTTGCCGAATGTTTTCTGAGAGAGGTTGTCCGCTACCTTTTGCCTGTTGTATAGACTCTTCGAGTTCTGGAGTTGCAGCCATCCCACCTCCATTTGACTGGCGCTGCACTAGAGGCTTAGTTTGAAGTTCCTCTTCCTCTTCAGGCATTTCCTGGCGTTGGATGGACTCAGCTAGAGGTTTAGTTTGAAGTTCCTCTTCTTCTTCAGGCATTTCCTGACGCTGGATGGATTCAACTAGGGGTTTAGCTTGAAGTTCCTCTTCCTCTTCAAGCATTTCCTGACGCTGGATGGACTCAGCTAGAGGTTTAGTTTGAACTTCCTCTTCCTCTTCAAGCATTTCCTGACGCTGGATGGACTCAGCTAGAGGTTTAGTTTGAACTTCCTCTTCCTCTTCAAGCATTTCCTGACGTTGGATGGATGCAGCTAGAGGTTTGGTTTGAACTTCCTCTTCCTCTTCGGGGATATCTTGACGCTGAACAGTCTTACCCTGAACCGACTGCTGAGTTTGAGGCGAATTAATCTGATTGACTACTTTAGCTGCTACCTGATCAGCTTCCTGCTCATACTTATCATTAGGTTCCCCAATAGTCAGCTTAGCCTGAATTGGTGTAGCACCACTTGGAGCTAAGGTAGGAATATTAGCGGCATTATAGCCGAAGCTCTCTGCTTGTTCGAGTTGAGTTTGGGGATCTAGCATCTCTTGTCGGGGCGAAGATCCCTGCTTGGGAATTCCAAAAGGACGGGTTTGCAACACATTGGTCTTGGGCAACTCTGCTTGTCTCGCCTGAATACCCTTACCAAATGGGCGCGTCTGTAAGAGATTCACCACTGGTAAAGCAGTTGATTCTAAGGATGTTTTTGTGTTAAGACACCGTCGGCTACCCATGACCAGTCTTCCCAACTCAACTTATTGGATAATTACAATATTATCGTTCACAAGTCCTGGAATCAACCATTAGGCAATTTGCTATGCCTTACATTGTTACAATCCTTAACTGACGGTGAGGGATTTCTAATGTGGGTTGGGGAATACAGCGCTTTGCGCTGTAATAAAGTAAAGCAGACAAAAGTCCCCCTTACTAAGCTATGCGTTAGGCACAAGTCGGTGTAATCCTTATATACCAGTTGTTCTCATAAACGGTTGCAATTTGGGTTTCTCAAGATAAGAATCCTTTTATAGCAAGGTTTTGAAAGATCCTCCCGAACAGCATAATAAGCGTTTCAGCGACTTTTGCGTAATGGATAGCTTACTAAGGGGGATTTAGGGGGATAAACAATGTACCGCATAGCAGAGCAAACTGTTGTATTTGTCAATTGCTGGCAGTACAAGCTTGAGAAAGGAGTCTCAACTCTGGTAATGTAAGGGAACTCAACCTACGAGACGAGCAATCACCGGTTTATTTAAGTTTCGTGAGATTGATCTGGTGCGATCGCCTCTTGAGGGAAATGTTCCGATTGAGCATAATCACTAATTTGCTTATTTTACAAGTAATCCTTAAGACTGGTCATTGTTTTCTTTAAAGTTAACAATTTCTTCAGGGGCTGAATGAATTACTTTTATCACTTCCAAAGCTAAATCTGCCATTTATTTAGCACGGGGATCTGGCATTAATTTTAATTCAATTAACTCATTGAGTAATTTAGCTGCTTGAATACCAGATTTTAACA
>JAAHGR010000714.1 GCA_010672425.1 Symploca sp. SIO2E6 | reverse complement strand
TTTGTTGTTTGTTGTTTGTTATTTGTTGTTTGTTGTTTGTTGTTTGTTGTTTGTTGTTTGTTGTTTGTTGTTTGTTGTTTGTTGTTTGTTGTTTGTTGTTTGTTATTTGTTGTTTGTTGTTTGTTATTTGTTGTTTGAGTAATGACTGATACTCCGGTTAAATTAATTGTTTTTCCCATGGGTAATCTCCATTTAGCTTTACCCGTTGCAGTAGTTTACAAAATATTGAATCACAAACCAATTTATGGGAGTGGGATCAATCAAGTGGGAGTTGTCCATCTCGATGAGCAGGAAGTGACAGTGGTTGATCTTTATCAACGATTGTTTCACTCTGAATCAACTAACGAAGAGCACCAGGATAATTATCTAGTGATTGTGCGAAACACTACAGGTGAACTCTATGGTATTCCAGTAGTACACACGCCAATCATAGTCGAAGTCCCTTTATCTCAAATCCGCGTCCTACCAGAATCTTATCGTCGTGCTGATACTTTAGATATTGCCAGTCATGTAGCTGTAATTCAGCAAGCAGAAGCACCGTTAACTGTATTTTTGCTTGATTTTGAGTTGCTACTGCCTATTTTTCAGAAGATGGTGTTTTTTGGTTAATTTGTTAAATTGAAATGACTATAGTGGGGCTTTTTCTGTGTGGTCTTCCACTCCCAATTCCCAATTCCCAATTCCCAATTCCCAATTCCCTTTAAGCGCTAGTTACTTAATTTCTGATAACTGCTCAAAATGGCTGGGACTGAGGGTGAGTTTAATTTCTATCTGCTGCTGCTTGTCTCGCAACAGGAGAATGTAATTTTCCCCCACCTTAGTACCCACGCACTGGGGATTAGTGAGTTCGATTTTTTGATAAATGATTTGGGGAATACCAACTCTGATGACTAGTTCTTTTTGGGATTGAGGATAGATGTAAAGTTGTTGAAGCTGGGTGTCAAGTTCGAGTTTGTCCGGTGTAGTGCTTCGTTGTTGTTCGGTATCAGGTTTATACCAATAGAGAGTGATACCGCGAATTTCGGGGGATTTGAGCTCAAACTCTTCATCAAAGCGCTGAGGTTCCCAATCGATTTCCCTGACATTACCTCCCGGAGGAATTAGTCGCTGTCGCCAAGCAATTTTTTGGTGGTTAAGATTTGCCCACCATTGCTGGATCATGGTAAAGTTATCCCCATTTTCTAGGTTATTGCTGTTTTGCTGCCAAATCAGAAGAGCCATTTTTTCTCAATTCTCAATTCTCAATTCTCAATTCTCAATTCTACTGCTTCGCCTGCAAAACCTGTGCAGCAGTTAGTTCCAGTTGAGGAAAAGTCCGAGAGACAATTCGCTGATTACCAGTAAACTTAGTTTCTTGATAACTACCCTGAACCAATAACAGTACAATAACAACCTGTGCTTGTGGATCAATAATCCAATATTCAGGAATACCTCGCTGTTCATACTGTTGTCGCTTCTCAAGATAATCGCGTCGGTAGTTTTCATCATTTTGGTTGCGGTAAGGACTGACTACCTCAGCGACAAACTGTGGGGGGACCATATTAAGGGTGATAGTTAGTCGCCTTTCGATTTGGAGCAGATGCTCCTCTCTAAGGAGCACCAGATCTGGATAACGGTTTTGTGGATTCCCCTGAACTTGAACTTCACAGCCAATAGGTCTAATTAACTCTGGTTTAACCAAGAGGATTAATTTATCCCTGAGCCAGAGGGTGATCCAGTTATTCTTTCCACTTTCGGGTGGCACTTTGATTAATTCTCCATTAAATAGCTCATAGCGGTTATCTGTGCGATCATCGTATTCGAGGTATTGTTCAAAGGTCAATTTTACCGGTGTGTGTGTCATTGTTCTTTTCTCCTGCTTTTCACTTGAGAGCGATCGCTTACAGAAAAACTCGTCCTTTTATACTACTAGGGATCGCATTCCTGAGTAGTCTACTAGTCGTTGTGACTCACTCTTCACCAGGGGATGCCCAAGATAACTCATCACAGTTAGCTCTACCAATTCCCCAAACTCATCCCCTACCAACAACACTAGAGCAATGGCAAAATCCTACTGGTGCGGATGATTACTTTTCTGAGATTAAGCCAACTCCCGCAGGATATTTGATTTGGTCTGAGTTTCCCGTTAAGGTGTATGTGGAAAGACCAACGGAACCAGCCGAAGCTTCTGCTAGTGCAAGGCAATTCCACAACTGGGTTGATGATGTTTTAACCGCTGTCGAAGATTGGAGCCTTTATCTACCCTTGCAGCTAGTTACTCAAGCTCAAGACGCAGATATCTCGATTTGGCGCTCAAGTCCTCCTATCAAACCTGTCTTTAACAGAGAAACCGGTAGATTTGACCTACCTCGTGCTCGCTCTGCTGAAGCTAGTTATAAATTTTACTTGCGGGAAGTACTAGACATAGATAATCCAATTCTATCCCATAGATTTACTATTTTACTGAGTCCTGAGCATATAATCAAGCAAACCACTGCTTCTGCTCGTCATGAACTCGGTCATGCTCTAGGTATCTGGGGTCACAGTCCTTTAGAAACCGATGCCCTCTACTTCTCTAAAGTCCGCAATCCGCCTCCCATCTCTGCTAGGGATATCAATACCCTCAAGCGGATTTATCAGCAACCAACTCGTTTGGGATGGCCTTTGGTTTCTAATTAGTTAGGTGTTAGGTGTTAGTTTTTTGTACCTGTAGTAGACTTACTCATAGCCTTTATGTCCTGGATTAAGTTTGTAATTGTTAGATGCAGACCCTAGACAGACCAAAAGATCAACGACTAGTCCACTCTGGAATGAGTTGGCAACGGTTCAAATTACTACAGGAGAGCTTTATCGACTCCCCTGGGGTAAGGCTGGGTTATTACAAAGGAGAGGTGGAAATCTTGGCAGTTTCCCCAGAGCACGAATCAATCAGCCGTATGATTACGGGATTGCTAATTGTGTATTTTATGGAGAAAGAGATCGAGTTTAATCCCTTAGGTAGCTTTACTCAGGAGAAAGAAGAGGAGGCTTCAGCACAAGCCGACGAATCTTTCGCTATCGGTAGCTCAACTGCTACTACCCCGGAACTATCGATTGAGGTAATCTTTACTAGCGGCAGCGATCGCAAATTAACTCGTTACCAAGCATTGGGTGTTCCCGAAGTCTGGTTTTGGGAAGATGGTTTATTTCGACTCTACCACTTGCGGGAATTTGGGTACGAGGGCATTGAGCGTTCGGAAGTTTTGCCAGATTTGAACATCAAAGAGCTATCTCGATGTTTGATGATGGCTTCTAAAGTTGAAGCAGTTAAGGAGTTCAGACGAATTATCCTTACAGAGGGATAATACCAACAAAAATGTCAAGACAGAGGAATGAAAACTGATGGCAGAACAATTGAGTCAATTTTTAGAACCCTTGGCGGCTGGGTTTCGTAGTTTAGGCATTCCTGAACCGATTATTCACTGGGGACATCCTGTCATGATGGGAATCGTGATCTTTGTTCTTGGTAGTTTTGTTGCTTACATGGGATGGCGTAGTCGCCTGACAAAAGATGGGGAAGTGGCAGCAAAAAGTCGTGCTTCTCACCGTCAGATGGCACCTTTGATGTTCCTGTTTATCTCCCTCGGTTATACCGGAGGGGTTCTGTCCCTCGTGATGCAGGAACAACCCCTGTTGGAAAGTCCCCATTTTTGGACTGGTTCTCTAGCTGTAATTTTATTAGGAATTAATGCAGCGATCACTTTGATTGGTTTTGGTGGAGACAAGAAAGAATTGTTTCGTACTGCTCATGCTTATTTAGGTAGTACGATTATGATATTACTGGTTATTCATGTTGTCTTTGGTCTACAGTTAGGTTTTTCGATTTAAGTAGGG
>JAAHGR010000713.1 GCA_010672425.1 Symploca sp. SIO2E6 | reverse complement strand
AACTGGAGTAGAGGGAGATGAGGAAAATGCTGAGGATGTTGGCTCCCGAACAAGTGTATTTAAATGGGGCATTCCTACTAACATTTATTTAGCTAATCTGGCTCAAGTAACCAAAAATTCGGCAACGGAGTCACTGAAAGTTGAGGATTATTACAATCAGGGGAATGATTTGTATGCTGAAGATCTTTATCAGGAAGCTATTGTTGCTTATGATAAGGCTATTGAGATTAAATCTGATTATGCTTATGCTTGGAATAACCGAGGCAATGCACTAGAAAAGCTAGACAAATACCAAGAGGCGCTCGCTTCCTATGACCAAGCCATTGAAATTAAACCTGACTATGCTAATGCTTGGTATAACCGAGGCATTGTGCTAAGGAAGTTAGGCAAAAACCAAGAAGCGCTCGCTTCCTATGACCAAGCCATTGAAATTAAACCTGACTATGTTAATGCTTGGAATAACCGAGGCAATGCGCTAGATGAGTTAGGCAAATACACTGAAGCGCTCGCTTCCTATGACCAAGCCATTGAAATTAAACCTGACTATGCTAATGCTTGGTATAACCGAGGCATTGTGCTAGAGAAGTTAGGCAAAAACCAAGAAGCGCTCGCTTCCTATGACCAAGCCATTGAAATTAAACCTGACTATGCTAATGCTTGGTATAACCGAGGCATTGTGCTAGAGAAGTTAGGCAAATACACTGAAGTGATCGCTTCCTATGACAAGGCCATTGAGATTAAACCTGACTATGCTAATGCTTGGTATAACCGAGGCAATGCGCTAGATGAGTTAGGCAAATACCAAGAAGCGCTCGCTTCCTATGATAAAGCTATTGAGATTAAACCTGACTATTCCTATGCTTGGAATAACCGAGGCTTTGCGCTAGAGAACCTCAAGCGCTATGACGAAGCTCTCGAATCTTACGAGAAAGCTATTCAATTTGACTCTAACAACCAAACTGCGATTAACAACAGCAAAAATTTACGGGAGAAATTGGGGCGATAGGATTTTGTCCCACTAAAGCAGGTTTAGCTTATTGGTTGATCACTATCCTTAATGATTGGTAAAGCGTGTCCCTACCATATGCAATTCTTTGCCAAATACAGCGCTTTGCGCTGTAATGAAGTACACTTTTCTCAAAGTCCCCGTGGAACTAAAAGCGTAGCATCCTCTGGCTTCCCCGTGGAACCAAAAGCGTTCGCAAAGCGTTCTCAAGAAAGGAGTAGCATCCTCTGGCTTCCCCCTTATTAAGGGGGACGGGAGGGGGATCCAAAGGGGGACGGGAGGGGGATCCAAGGGGGATGCGAGGGGGATCAACAATGTACCGCTTGCGCAGAGCAAACTGCTATATCGAACCATGTAGGGGCGGGTTCACCAAAAACTTAGCTACTCAAGGATAACTAAACTAAACCCGCCCCGGCTCCCGACACCGAATGACTGATTCTACACCGGGGCAGATTATCGGGATTGGCTTGTTGGTATCTTTAATAGCTGATATTACAGGCAAGATGCCTGTTCCACAATCAAGTAGTGCATTACTTGAGAGATTTTATATATAAGCGCACACCTCTTCCATTATACAATGATAGCAAAATGTATTAAAATTAGTCAATCAAAAAAAATTTATGCCAATCGAAAATCTTCGGTAATCCGCAAGGTTATCGATAGGGCGGGTTTTGTGCGATGGTTATCGTCGAATGCATTAAGATATCCCTAAACCCGCACCTACGAATGTACGGTATTTCATGCTAATTCTTAATTCTTTACAGGGTTTTGCGATTGTTTCAAAACACTGGTTAATATCAAATCCGCTTGGTGTTGAGTACGTAAAAAATAATTCATGCGTCCCCCAGAATTGGGGGATTTAGGGGGCCCATGCAACACACTTTTTCCCAACCGGATTTGTTATATCAAGTTCGGATAAACAGTTATAATTCCCGAATACCTTGCAACCTTCTTTCTTCCCTCCTGCCTCCTGCCTCGGAGCCTCCTGCCTTATTGCCACTAAAGTGGATCAACCGAACATGATATCACACCCGTTTTGAGACAATCGCGAAACTTGCTCTGAGACGTTGCATGCAACGTCTCAGAGCGGGTGGGGTATAGCGTGTTTATGTATACCGGATTTGGTATAATAGATGTAGTGCGAGCATCTTGCTCGCGTCTGACCTCCAGCGAGCAAAGAGACGTGCCAACAGCCCTACGGGCATCATAAAGGCAGGCACGTCTCTACAGGGTTTCACGGAAAGCTGACAGCTGACAACTTCCTCAGCAATGAGCAACTCCCTCTTGCCTTGCTGCCTGTTGTACAGCGGCAGCAACAGCTTTTACTACTCGCTCATCAAAGACAGAAGGAATAATTTGTTCCCGGTTTAAATCCGTAGCCTTAACCAAAGAAGCGATCGCTTTGGCTGCTTCTAGGTACATACTGATCGTAATCTCTGAGGCTCGGCAATCTAGGGCGCCACGAAAAACACCAGGAAAGGCCAGAACATTATTAATCTGATTGGGATAGTCACTGCGTCCAGTGGCAATCACTGCTACATCATCCCGGATCAATTCTGGCTGAATTTCTGGGATGGGATTCGCCATAGCCATGACAATTGGGTCTGAGGCCATCGAGTGTACCATCTCTGGGGTGACTACACCAGGAGCACTGACTCCCACAAAAATGTCAGCACCTTGAAGAGCATCTGCCAGGGAACCGGTAGCTTCCACTGCAAATGCTTGCTTTTGCTCGGTTAAGTTAGAGCGACTTTGAGAGACAATACCCTGAGAATCACACAGGCAAATTCCCTCAGCTCCAGCCTTGCGCAGCAAGTTGGCAATGGAGATTCCCGCAGCTCCTGCTCCATTGATCACAATTTTAACCGATGCCAACGATTTATTCACCAGCTTCAGAGCATTAATCAACGCCGCCAAGGTCACAATTGCTGTACCATGTTGGTCATCATGAAAGACAGGAATATCCAGTTCTTCCCGCAACCGTTTTTCAATGGCAAAGCAACGGGGAGCACTGATATCTTCTAAGTTGATACCGCCGAAAACCGGAGCAATATTTTTGACGGTTTCGACAATCATGTCTGTATCTTGGTTAGCCAGACAGATAGGAAAAGCATCAATGCCAGCAAACTTTTTAAAGAGCATGGCTTTCCCTTCCATCACCGGCAATGCGGCTTCTGCTCCCAGATTACCTAACCCCAGGACTGCACTACCATCACTGACGATCACTACTGTGTTACTTTTAATCGTCAGCTGGTATACTTGTTGGGGATCTTGAGCGATCGCATTGCAAATACGACCGACTCCAGGAGTATAGGCCATAGCCAAATCCCCTTGATTGTTCAAGGAGAGTTTGTTGTACATACCGATTTTGCCACCACGATGCAGATTGAAGGTGCGGTCTTGGAACTCAATAATTTTGACATCCGCCAAGGCCCTAATAGCTTGCACGATCTGCTCAGCGTGTTCAGTACTAGCAGCATCAATGTTCAGATCTCGAATAACCATATTGCGAGTCTGCTCAATCAGATTAATCTGTCCTAAGTTACCACCAGCTTCCGCGATCGCTACGGTAATGCTGGCTAAAGTCCCAGGGTGGTTGGGATATGCTAAGCGAATCGTTAAACTAAAACTAGAGTTGGGTGTCAGGTGTGCCATGCTGTATCATTATTGCAGGTTTTAGCTTTTAGATTGTAGACAGGCAACAGGCAACAGGCAACAGGGAGCTTCTGACTAAACAGTGAACTTCGTTATTAAAATTTTAATCCTCTCCGTTGGAGTTTCGGCCTTGATCAAGTACGGTGCTCCTAGTTTAGCTATTGCTCCGACATCGTTGAATGCTTTGATCGGGGTTGTGACACCAACGATAGTTTTAGC
>JAAHGR010000712.1 GCA_010672425.1 Symploca sp. SIO2E6 | reverse complement strand
TCTCTCCATCTATTCCCTCGCCTCGTTCTAGTTGTTGGGCAGCAATATCAATTTTTTGACCAATTTCTTCAACCCATTGCTCATATTGGTTGCGCTTTTCCAATAGAGCCAAAGCTTCTTCTAGTACATTGTCTATACTAGTAGACTTGCCAGAAGTTATTTGTTGTTGTATCAAGTTTTCTAGTTTAGGATTCAGGATAATATTCATTGATTTTTACTCCCTACTATAACTTCTAAGAAACAAAGCAGTCCAAAAATTTTCATTACCATGTATAAAGGTAGCCTGTTCCCCATTCCCGGGTGAACGAAATATGAGGTGGGATTTCAATTCTCCGTGTCCCCGCGTCCGGTGCGTCTGCTTATTTTTTCTACCACGCCTTTTTTCGCTCACTCCCCATTCCCCATTCCCCATTCCCTTCTTCATTGAAAAATATTTTCCCACAAAGGAAGAATAAGCTCCCAGCTGAATTGTGTTTGAATATGAGCTAAGCCAGCTTTGCCCATGGCTGCTGTCTGTTGGGGATTGGCTAGTAATTGTAGAATTGCCTTGGCTAAGGCAGTTGCATCTTTTTCTGGGACTAAGAGTCCTGTTTTATTAGCAATAATAATATCAGGGATACCTCCATTATCACTAGCAATGACTGGCTTTTGGTGGGCTAAGGCTTCAATGGCAACAATACCGAGTCCTTCGCTTTCCCCTTTGCTGTCTATAATGGAGGGTAAAACAAAAATATCGCAGTTAGCGTATTCTTGGGCTAAGGCTTCGCGGCTGAGGAAGCCTAGAAATTCTACATATTCATCGAGATTTAAGGATTGACACAGAGCTTTCAAGTCTTCTTCGCGATCGCCTTTACCTGCTATCCTTAATTTTACTGATCGCTCCTGTAAAACCAAAGGAAGTGCTTCCAATAAGTATTGTAGTCCTTTGCGTTCGATGAGACGACCGACAAACAGCAAACTGGGGGTTGCTTCTGGTGAGGGTTTTGGGGAAGGCTTAGGTTCAATAGTCAAACCATAAGGTATGACGGTAACTGGGATGTTGACTAAGGATTGGATCAAGTTTCGGGTAAAACTAGAATTAGCGGTTACAACCCTAGCTTGAGGCAACAACCAACGCAGGATATGAGCCACAAAGCCAAATTTTTTGGCCAGTAAGAGTTCCGTTCCGTGAAAGGTGAAGATCATGGGAATACGGAGTATTTTACTCGTTGGCCAAGCCATTAAACCATGGGGAAAAGGCCAATTGACGTGAAGTAGATCCGGTTGAGTTTTCCAGCAAACCCAAAACAGTTGTATTGTACCCAGCAGAATATATAAAGCGGCAGAGATATAATGAAGTGGCTGTTTTTGTAGTTTACTAGGGGCTCCATCCCTGACTAAATTTTCTACAGGTTTAGGACTGTAACGGAAGCGATGAACTGTACAGCCGTCTAATTTATGGGTAGGAGAGGCTTCATAGGCAGGAGCAAAGATGCTAAATTGAGCACCTGTTGGCTGTAAACGCACCACAGTTTCTCTGACAAAGGCACCATCTCGCTCATTCTTGGTCATAGGATAGACCGATGTCATTACTAAGATATGTTTATTGGGGATGTTGATCACTTAGTCTAAAAAGTATACAGCGTTTCCATCTAGGTCATGAACACTCCAATGGTCTAAAAAAGGGAGCAGGGAGCAGGAAACAGAGTTTAACTGGTCAAACGCGAGCAAGATGCTCCCACTACAGCCCGATATACTGAATATGATAGTGCGATCGCGAATATTACCCAAACCAAATAAAATCGATAATAATCAAGGAAAATTTATTGTCGTATTAATAGTACGTTTGGGTTGTATTTCTGATAATTTAGCATAATATCTCCTGAAGAACCCTCATTTTTGAGCATTGCAACTGCTATACTAAAGATATATCCTCCCCAAATTCCCTAAGCCATGACAGTTGCAATTAATCGAGCACCTAGTCTGGAAGAATTTTTGCAGCTTCCAGAAACTAAGCCAGCGCGGGAATACGTCAACGGTGAGATTGTCCAGAAGCCAATGCCTAAAGGAAGGCATAGTCGATTACAACTGTTGCTGTGCAATAGTATCAACGAAAAGTCAGAAAAGCAAAAAATTGCTTATGCTTTCCCTGAATTGCGCTGTAGCTTTGGTTCTCGGTCTATTGTACCAGATATAGCAGTATTCAAATGGTCACGAATTCCTTTTGACGCTGATGGAGAAGTTCCCAATGATTTTTTGTTGTCCCCAGATTGGACAATAGAAATCCTTTCTCCAGAACAAAGTTCCAATCGGGTAATTGGCAATATTCTCTATTGCCTACAGTATGGTTGCCAGTTAGGTTGGTTGCTCGACCCGACAGATAGGTCGATTTTAGTCTTGCGCTCAAATCAACCACCTGAACTATTGCGAGGTAGCGATCGCCTTCCTATATTAAAGGATATTGACCTCAATTTAACGGTAGAGATGATCTTTGGTTGGCTGAAGATGTCTGGTAATTAGGACGCGGTGACGCGGTGACGCGGTGACGCGGCGACGCGGCGACGCGGTGACGAGAAGATTAGGAGTAAGTAGTTTAAATGCATCTTAGGTTCGCCAACCGACATAAGCTAGTATAATTTACCCTTACCAACCCTACGAGACTGAGAAACTAGCCACTTCCACCAATTTTGTCACTGCTACTGTCTTACGAGCTCGCTTAATACGGTCAATCTCTTTGAGAGTGGATGATGTCAAGTAACTTGTACCGCAACTAGGACAACTGACAACAGGCACATTTTCAATTACAAGTAGATCTTGCCCTTTACCATAGGTTCTAGAGGCATAACGAATTCTGGCTTCAGCAAAACCACAAACATCGCAAACAGTAGATTCTTCAGCTTCAGAGTGCATAGACTGTGATGATAATAACCTTGCCAGATAAACCTAGCTTAACAATTACTTCTATAAGATCGCCATCGGTGGAGTATCCTTGAATGCGGTATTTTCGTTCTGCTGTAGTCCTATCCTGCTGGCGTTCAATAATTTCACCTGTAAGGATAGCTTGCTCAACATCAGTTAGCATCAGATTGTCATCATCCATCTCTTCATCTGCATGGAGCGTTATCACATACTCCTGTCGAAGGATCTTTTCCCGGATGCTTTTGAGAACAGATGTAAACACGCTTTAAAGATTATAAAATTCAATCTTTACCAGGTTACACTTTTAAGGCAACGTAGGCGCAAGCCTTCTCGCAGAGTTACCCAACGCAGTTTACTGGGCGTGTTGGGTTACGCTATCTATCCATCCAACCTACAAGAGAAAGCGAGCACACTACCAGTTATATTATAGGCGCACACTTAATCCATTATTAAATATAATATCACAAAACAACCGCGATCGCAAATCACAGAAAGCGGCGGGAAGCCCATTCCTTCTCTAGATGGGAGGGATAGCCGCCCGCCGCTTTGCCTCGCGTTGCTCACCATGCTTTGCCTCGCGTTGCTCACCATGCTTTGCCTCGCGTTGCTCACCATGCTTTGCCTCGCGTTGCTCACCATGCTTCGCATTCGCAAATGTTGTTTGTTGTTTGTTTTTTGTTTTTCTTAAACATTCAACTAACAACCAACAACTTGCTAACGCTTGCATCCCACGTAATGCAAGTCGTGGGATGAGCTTAACAATTTTCAATTCTCAATTCTCCATTCTATGCAGATTCTCTTTTTGCACTCCAATTTCCCGGCACAGTTTCGTCACTTAGCTGTCGCCTTAGCAAAAGACCCCAATAATCGGGTGGTTTTCGGTACGATGCGCCGGGAAGGGAGCCTTCCGGGAGTCACCAAGGCTCTTTATTCCCCCAATCGAGAAGCAACTCCTCAAACCCACCACTATGTTCGTCCCTTAGAAAATGCTG
>JAAHGR010000711.1 GCA_010672425.1 Symploca sp. SIO2E6 | reverse complement strand
TTTCCAAAAGTCCCCGTGGAACTAAAAGCGTAGCGTCCTCTGGCTTCCCCCCTATTAATGGGGACGGGAGGGGGATCTAAGGGGGATGCGAGGGGGATCAACACTGTACCGCATAGCAGAGCAAACTGCTGTATCACCCATAGGCATGAGTTAACTGTCAGTTCTAAGAGTCAGATTGCCAAGTACGAGTTGAGCCAAGTCATCAGCTTTCTTCGATTGTTCTGCCGCTAAGGTTCTGAGCATAAACTCCTGCTCAACAGCATCTCCAATTTGTATTTGAATTTCTTCTGGAGGGATAATTATTTGTAATTCTAGCAGTTTAGATGGGCTAATTCGCTGCCTTCCTGTTGCACCAGTAACATTTGCTGTTGCTTGACGTGTAAAGTAGTCAGCACGTAAAGCTCGAAAAAGATAATAAAGATTTATCTGAGCTTGTGCTTTTTTCCTCAAAACAATAAATTCAGTTGAAGCAACAGCATTAGTTACATCTTGAGTGACCAGTGCAATTTTTTTATTAGCCAAACTAGGCATAATTTTGGCAAACAAAATATCGTTTTTTTGAAAGCGGTGTTTGGTGCTCCCAATTTCTTTTCCTTGATTAACCCTAAGGGTTAATATATAGCCATGGATATCATCTACTTCTCTTAAATCTATATATTCAAACGTTTTAGAAGCATATCTACTAGAACGTGGATTAACAGTTTTTGAGATTACTTCTACAAAATTTCCTAATGGCTGCTGTTCAAAATCACCTATCTGCTCGTGTAAATATTGTGTATAAGCTGCACCAGCATCAATTGTGTCGATGAGACTTGCTGATTCTTCGATGATTGTTAGTACTAATGGGTCTGTTTTAATTAGTTCTATAGCCATTACAAATTTTTCCTCACAGTATGATAGGCTTCTGCAATAACAGGTAAATCATTTAAATTAGTTTCTCTATAATATTTTGAGGTAATATCATAACCAACACGCTCAGCCTGCGCCAAAAAACGCTTCTTGTTATTTCTAGCAGACTTCTTCAGGTATAAGACGCAGGTTCTAGCATTAGATCCTCCAAATGGCTTAAACGCTCCAACAGGTAAGCTGATACAAGCATGAATATGTGTGCTAGTTTTCACAAAGTTACGAACTTCGGTTTCTGAAGATCCACTAGCAACACCATGGGGCAAGATAACTAACAAGCGACCAGTTTCAGGTTTCAATAGTCGAATGGCTCTCTCTAGCACTAGATAATCTGAACCTTGAGCAGTTTTACCGCGCCCCAAAGCATATCGATTGAGAGAGGCAGGGTCTTCATAGGGTATATTGAACGGAGGATTAATCAGAATTACATCAAACTTGGCTGCGTTATTTTGCTCAATCCTGGAAAAATCTTGTCTGCGTCCATCTGTATTTTCAAAAAAATCCTCTCTAATTGAATCTCCTGTATAAATGTGTTCATAGCCATCACCATGCAAAATCATATTGATCCGACATAAAGTAGCTAGGCGTGGATTGATCTCAATCCCCCAGAGGTTATTGGTCACAAGCTCACTCACCAAACGCTCCTGATCATTTTGACTCAAATCAAGGGAACGAATTTTCTTACGGACATTGATAAATGCTCTAATTAAAAATCCACCACTCCCACAGGATAAGTCAAGGACTTTTTCTCCAATTTGTATATCGGCTATCTCAACCATAAACTCGACTAATTGTCTTGGAGTTAAATACTGTCCTAAGTCACATCTAAGTGTCCCGGTAAGAAAAGCTTCATAGACAGAACCAACGACATCGCCTCCCGCTCCCGCTAGACCTAGTGGTGTCTTAAAACCGTAAAGACCAAATAGCTCTAATTCACGGACAATTTTTGCAACGGTTTCGTTGTTCCTAATGTTAATTTGAGTGCCAGTAGGAAAAACATTAAAAATTTGTTTAGCTTCAGCAAACATTTCCTCTAAAGCAGCAAGTGGTCCACTGCCTAGAAGCCATTGAGAGGTAAAGCGATTATGCCCAAGACCTTCAGCAGCTTTTTTTTCTTCATTAAACTTACAAGTCAGAATTTTAGTCAGCTCATCAAATGCAGATTCAGCGATAAGTCCTTCCTTTGCCAGCTCTTTGCGACATTCCCTAAATGCTGTTTCTAAGGCAGTTTTATTTTCAATGGTCACTAGAAGCCGCTCGGCAGTTTGTCTCTTTTCTCTTGGAATTTCCCTGCTTGAGGCAGCAAGTATTTGACTTGTAAGTTCTTGGGGCTCAGGAACAGATTCTAAACCCCCAATATCGTCTCTATCTAAGTAATAAACTTCCCAATCGCGTCCATTAGTTAGAGCAGCAATTGGTGTAGGTGGTTCAAGAAGTTGAGCATAGGAAAGAACCTGATTAACATCTTCTTCCTGCAATCGATGTTGAATACGTTTAGTTTCGATAACAAGAGAGGGACGTTGCTTAACATAAACAACAAGATCAGCTTGTTTTCTGAACCGATGCCCTGAAGTTCCCGTGATGGAAACTTTTCGACATATTTGATTTCTGTCGTAACCAAGCCTTAGTAAGAAAGGAATAACAACATTTTCAGCACAGTCGTCTTCTGAATTCAGCAATGGTGCGTTGCGGAAAATATCATCTAGGATAGCTTGTTTATTCAACACTTATTGTTTCTGACTTGTTTTTAGGGAAGTCTCCAGCTACTTTTTGTAAATGGTATTACTTATTCAGCAGACCCTATTTAGGGACGCTATACAGCGCTTTGCGCTGTAATGAAGTACACTTTTCTAAAAGTCCCCCTTATTAAGGGGGATTTAGGGGGATCAACAATGTACCGCATAGCAGAGCAAACTGCTATAAGTCTACCGCAACCTAGAAAAGTACGCAAATAGCTGCGATATGATTCAAAGCAATGCCCACCTTACCCTGCTTTTTTTCACTTATAGCTGAGTTACAACCTCTTTGGTTGTCGTCTCAACCAGAGGATTTTCAGACTTGGGTTGGGCAACTGGGAATTTCTTTGCCAACATAGGACCGTAAAACATGACGGCAATTCCTAATACTACTAAACCTGAACCACTCCAGGTTAATGCTGTTACCCAAGCTGGTTCCCGTTTAACTTGCAGAGTCGATTGTCGTAAATCTCCAGGATTCCAAGAAGCTTGAGCAATTTTCCACCCTTTGTACCAGGTGGGGTGATTCATCCAAACTCGGCGCTGTTGGCTGAAACCTTGGTGGGGATCTTCGATGTGAATTTGACTAGTCCACATGGCAACGGATTCGGAACCTTCATTGCGTTCGACGATAAAGTCTTCTAATTTAATGGCAAAGGGTAGTTGTAGTAATTTGGGACTAAAAGCGGCTAACCATTCTTCATTGCCATCTGCCACAACGGTAGGTTCTCCCCAAGGTAACCAAGTTTGGGTACTATTGGGCATTTTGACTAATAGTGCAGGGGTTCCCTCTAGATTAGTATCGGCAACGGGAATTACTTCTCGTTGGAGTTGTGCTTGGGGGATGAATTGTTCTAGGGTTATTTGAAAATCAGCCCAGCCAGGTTTGATGGATTGTCCTACTGTTAGGCTGCCGGATTGGAATCCACTAGAAGAATTGGCTCTGTAGTAGAGTTCATCTGCTGTTGTGACAATAATCTGGAAGTAATTCTCGGTTGGCTGTGGGGAAACTTGATACTGGATATCGAGATCCTCGATTGGTTCCCCGGATACTACGGCTCTAACTGGAGGTAAATCTTGACGTCCGAACACGAACCATTGTTCAATATCGGTGAAGAAACCGGGTTTCTGGGAAGATGCTGATGTGTCTGGGTTATCTTGGGAAGAAACCCGGTTTCTCCGGTTTCTCAGAAGTTGGAGTTTAACGACGGGATTTTTGAGGCTGTTGGAGATAGAAATAGGTTGATTGTTACTATCGAGGCGAAA
>JAAHGR010000710.1 GCA_010672425.1 Symploca sp. SIO2E6 | reverse complement strand
AGGATGCTACGCTTTTACTTCCACGGGAAGCCAGAGGATGCTACGCTTTTACTTCCACGGGAAGCCAGAGGATGCTACGCTTTTACTTCCACGGGGACTTCCGGAAAAGTGTACTTCATTACAGCGCTTTGCGCTGTAACGGTTTTTATAAGCGTTTGTCTTTAGAACCGTTTCACTATCAGTTAAGTAGGTCGGCACTATTAAAGTTGACTGGTGAGGATCGTCATTGGTCATTGGTCATTAGTCATTGGTAAGGGTTTGACCTCTATTTACGTTTCGTAACATACTTCGGTTTATTTCCGCCTACCTACTTAGCAAGTCAATGGATTAGAAATAATGGTGGGCATAAGGATGAAAGATATCGCAGTGATTAAAGATTATCGAATATGCCCACCCTACGACATTGTTTCCTTGCTGATTCGTTGTAACTTAGAATATTAAGTATGTTAAGAAGTTTTGTAGGGTGGGTTACACTACGTTAACGCACCATTATGCTTTATTGCCTGTCATTTTGCAAAAGTTATATCAAGTCCGGATAATTAATTATAATTCCCGAATACCTTGCAACCTTCTTTCTTCCCTCGGAGCCTCCTGCCTCGGAGCCTCCTGCCTTGTTTCCACCAAAGTGTAAGTATTCAACTGGACATGATATTAGGGTTAATCGATTTAATTCGTTCATATGCATAAGTGATAACTGTTGCTACATCGTGGGTCAGCAGAATACGCCCTTCATTAGCTGCCCATGCCAAGATAGTGGGATCTTCTGCATGGATCAAACCTACATCCTGGATGCGAACAACGTCTAGGTCTGGTAAGCGTCTGATTAAGCCACGCAATATCGAACCGTTGAAGTTCTCATCAGCTAGTAGACGCATCGCTTATTAATTCTCCTTGAGCTTGAAGTGCGTGATCGCTTAAACGTTGCCTAAGATTAACCAAGTTATACTGCTGGCTCAATTCACTACGTTGCTGCTGAGCTTTTTGGCGACGTTGCTCTAAGTAGTTATCTATTTCCTGGCGATGGTTGAGGTAGTAAGCGATCGCCGAGTATATTTCTTCTAAATGAAGAACAGAATACTGAAATGCAATTTCTTCAGGCGTAAATCCACTATGGTATGCAGCTAAAAGGCTATCGAGGGTAACGCGACTCTGACCAATACGAATGCCTCCCGACTCATCCCAACGGAACGGTGGAGCAGAAACTTTAAATTCGGCTTTAACACTCATAGGGCTATTCCCCAAATTTTTATTATGTTACCTGATAGCCAACACGATATAAACTCTTGAGAAACTATTTTAGATTTTAGATTTTAGATTTTAGACTTATTTAGATTTTGGATTAAAGAATTGAATCAACACAAGCTTAAGGCTCCGAGAGGAGGAAGGATGCGGGAAATAGTGTTTCTCTTATTCAATTGGGGCACCATCTGCTCCTCAGGAGCTCTCTAGCTGATCAGCAGGAGGCATTTTAGTAACTTACACTGCCTATTTTAGCAGCGATCGCGCTAGACACAGGTAGGGTGGGCAAAAGGATTTTTGACAATAATCTCACCCGGTAATAAGAAATATTTTGCCCACCACAGCAGTTGACGGTTGAGATAATGGTGGGCATAAAGATGAAAGATATCGCAGTGGTTGAAGGTTATCGAATATGCCCACCCTACAAGTCACTTTCTTTTCACTAAGATGTATAATAGAAGACTGTTATTCCAAGTAAGCGTTATCAAGCTGATTGTTGTAGAGGAGGAATGTCATATGTTTTCAGACATTCTCACTGGGAGATAACATGAAAACACCATTAGCTATTGAAGCTCAAATTGCTGACCGGATTGCTCATAGCCAAGACGAAGTCTTTATGCGTCAGGACTTTAACGATCTCGCTAATTATAACCAGATTGGTCGCAGTCTTCGTCAGTTAGTAGCGAAAGGCCAAATCATGAAAATTGGCTATGGTCTTTATGCCAAAGCTGGTGTCTCCCCTTTGTCAAATCGCATAGTACCCCGCAGAGGATTACGTTATTTGGCAACTGAAGCACTCAAGAAACTCAAGGTAGAAGTGGTTCCTTCAAGCTATGACCGGGCTTACAATGAGGGTAGGACTTCCCAAATACCAACCGGACGGGTGATTGGAGTTAAAGGGCGTATTGCTCGCAAGATTGGCTATGATGGGAAATACGTAACTTTTGAATACATATCCTGATCCAGAATTTGTCCAACTTATTGCTGCTGATCTCGGCGTCGATGCTTCTTTTGTAGAAAAGGATTGGTACGCCATGCAGATTATTGCTGCTTTGACAACTGTCAATACTTCGGAGTTGCGACTGGTATTTTCCGGTGGAACCAGTCTATCCAAAGGTTTTGGTCTTATCCAGCGTTTCTCAGAAGACCTCGATTTCAAAGTTATCCTGCCGGAAAGTGGCTTTAACCGGAACAAATGCCGCAGCTATCGCCGCCAACTTGTTGATGCGATTCGTAAGGGTAGTTCCCAATGGTCACTTAATGATAACGATATTTTCAGCCGCAACCAAGGGCGTTTCTTTTACTGTCAAATTGGTTATCAGTGCAACTTCGCCCTAGTAACAACACTACGCCCTCATATTAAGCTGGAGATCAGTTTTAAATCGCCAGCTTTGCCTGTTGAGGAAAAATCGTTACAATCTTTTATTGCTCAGGCTTTGGGAAATCAGCCTGAAGTGCCAGCGATTGCTTGTGTTTCACCCATAGAAACAGCTGCTGATAAACTCAGCGCTCTAACTTGGCGAGTATTATCTCAGCAACTAGGCAATAAACTTGATGATCCAGCACTCATTCGCCATTTGCATGACTTGACAGCTTTGGAAATTTTGCTCACTGAATATCACGACTTTCCCAATTTGATTATCACACTCCTGGAGGAAGATGTAGGAAGGGACAAAGACCTTAATCTGTTAGCAATCCCGCCGATTGAGCGTTTGTTCCTGATGCTGCAATATCTTGAAGATGATCCAGTCTATGCAGATGAATATGAGCGCTTTGTGACCAGTATGTCTTACGCTACAGAAGATGAGCGTCCTTCTTTCAGACAAGCTTTAGATAGTGCTCACCGTATTGTTAGCAGAATTGATGAGTAGCTGTAACTGTTTAGAGGGGGGTAGGGAAGAGAAGGAGCAGAGGGAAAATATTTGCTGCCGAGTCGCGAGCGCTCCTCTTGGCGAGCTAGCTCTTTTCATGAGGCTGAAACTCTTGCTATATCGTTACTTTGGCTAATACTTTTTCAAAAATTAACAAAATGTGGTGTTCTCGCAAAAGGTTTTAGTGTAGTCTTCTGTTTTAGAAACTATCCCAAAATGTGGTGCTCTTGCAAACCCAATAAAATCAGTATTTCGTTCGAGATAGACTCCTCCAAGAACACATACTAAGCAAAAAAGTAAAGTACGCCCCCATATACAGCGCTTTGCGCTGTAATGAAGTACACTTTTCTCAAAGTCCCCCTTATTAAGGGGGATTTAGGGGGATCAACAATGTACCCCATAGCAGAGCAAACTGCTGTAGTATTAAACAAGCTTATTAATAGCTTGACGATTATTCCTGCTAAAATACTCTGGCCTATGTCATCAAAATCCATATTATTGACTGCTTAGCATCCATTTGTAGGAGAGTTAGACTTACGATTACACTACAATTTAAATGTAGTATAATACTCTCCATGAAGGAATATTAACGCAACACGCTCCTATGTTGGGTTACGCTACCGCTTCACCCAACCTACTTATTCCATCATTTTAGCTGTGTCGCGGCACTACTGGCGCGACACACCTAAAATGGTGGAATAGAACCTAGACCAATAAACTATATTATAGACCACTACAGCTAGTGCATTAAATCAATAGAAAAAATGAAGCGAGTGCTCTTGAGCGACAGACTTTATCC
>JAAHGR010000071.1 GCA_010672425.1 Symploca sp. SIO2E6 | reverse complement strand
CCTCGGTGAAAATTTGTGCGCAACTCAACAAGATTATTAGGACATAATTATCTATTTTTAGTCCGTTTTAACGGACTTGAGCTATGAGCCTTGAAATTAATTTCAAGGCGGTATAACGATTGCACCCTGTGTATCTCCCAGATATGTATTGGTTGCAATTGTGATTACTTTTTGCTACTATTATGAACAATAGAGTAGGTGTGCGCATATAAACTATTCCCTACAATGACTACTCTAGAAGAAAGCGATCGCCTACAGCAGCAGCGAAGCCGATTACCTTCTTTAACAGACACGAGAGATAATTAGGGCTTGCTGCATAAGTGTGTAAGCCATACCAGACAGTAGTTTTAAGCATTTTTCAGCCCAAAAAGTGCAAGGAAATTGAATATGGGTGGTTCAGTTTCCTTGCACTCCTCGTGGGGAAATCCCTGGGTGACCTAGGGATTTGAGTGCCCAAAACTAGGATAAATTCATCATTCATCATTCATCATTCATCATTCCTTGTTACTTATTCAGCAGACCCTAATTACTCTCGATAAACTGGAGGCTCCGAGGCAGGAGGCTCCGAGGCAGGAGGCGAGGGAGGAGGAAGGAGGTTCCAAGGAGGTTCCAAGGAGGTAGGAGATATGTTTCTCGTATTCAATTGGGGGCGCGAAGCGCTCCAAGGCGAGCTCTTCAGAAAATAGAAATGAAAAGCGATGGCTGAATCGCTTGATATGACACGTTTGCTGACTTCTTTTTAGGCAAGAAAAACTCTTGTACCTCCTGCCTCCTGCCTTAAGAAAGCTTATTACTTACAGCAGTTTGCTCTGCTATGCGGTACAGTTTTGATCCCCCTAAATCCCCCTTATTAAGGGGGACTTTTGGAAGTCCCTAAGGGGGACTTTTGGAAGTCCCTAAGGGGGACTTTTGGAAGAGTGTACTTCATTACAGCGCAAAGCGCTGTATTACTTATTACTTCTTCAGCAAGCCCTATTCTAGATTTGCTGCCAAAGTTTCAGATTCATTGGGCATTACCTCTGAATGCTCGACTGATTCGTTAAAATCAGCTGCTGTTTGGTTTAACTCAGTAGCACTTACCTCTAGTGTGGTCATTTCACTAGTCTCATTAGTTGAGATTTCTGGTGAATCAGTGATTACAGAAGAAGCCTCATTACTAATTTCTACCGTAGTATTTAAGTCTGTTGTTGGTAGGACAGAAACATCATCACCGTCGTCGTTATCATCGTCATCCCCATCATCATCCCCGTCATCGTCATCCCCATCATCGTCATCCCCATCATCGTCATCCCCATCATCGTCACCGTCATCGGTATCAGTGTCAGTATCAGTGTCAGTATCGGTATCGGTATCGGTATCGGTGTCAGTATCGGTATCAGTGTCAGTATCGGTATCATCATTGAGGGCGATATCATCCTCATCAACTTCCCGTAAACCTACCAAACCGGGGAAAATCCGACAACCTGGACCAACAAGCCTGAAAGCACGACGACCTACCACCTCATTGTTTACATTGCGGCGGGTGGCAACATAATAGCTACTGCTACCATTGCGCACAAACCTTACTCTTACTCGTCCTCCCGTATTGCTGATGCTAGTAAAGCGAATCGATTGGAGGATTGAGTATTGGGAAGTGGCACTGCTAGAATAGCCAACCAGAACAATGAAGTTGTTGCTGGAACTGGCAGAATCACTGCTGGAACTGCTGGAACTGCCAGAACTACTGCTAGAACTGCTAGAACTACTGCTGGAACTGCCAGAGGTGCTACTGGAACTGCCAGAGGTGCTGCCGGAGAATGCCGTACCACTGCCGTTGAGATTGATTATAGTGCCGCTACTGTTGGTTAAGCGAATAGTATTACTGCTACTGCTGCTACTACTACTGCTACTGCTACTGCTGCCACTGCTGCGAACAAGGAAGATGGTGCGATCGCCAAAGTCGATGTTTTGATTAAAGACTACTTGATCGTTGAAGCAGACATTACAGGTGTTGGTGATATTGTTATCATTCTGAACATCATTATCAATCTCAAAATCACCACCATCGAATACAGTACCATCAAACGTCTCCACCCCAGCTATGGCACGGAAGCTAACCTCGCCATTACTTGTACCAGAGAATGTGTTGTTGCCCTGCTTAAACTCGAAGTTGGTTTCATTATCATTGCTGGCATTACCCTGAAAGCCGAAAGTATAGAGATTAGAGGCGGAAAAGAAACCTTCACTCTCACCATCAATTTTGAAGTAGTCTAATTCTTCCGTAGTATCGATCTCGTTAATGTCACTAGTGTCAACATCGCTGATACTTACATTTACAGCACCAACATCAGCAGTAATTTTGAACTGAGAGTCCTGATCATCAGTACTCTCAATCTCAAATTTTTCGTTAGCAGTCCCTTCAAAATTGATTTCGTTATTGTTGGTGGAGCTAAGGTCATATTGAGCAGCTTCAAGATCCTCCCCTTCAAACTTGAATTTGATCCGACGTTGCACCCCATTGTCTTGCATCCCCATATCGGTATCGGTACTGCGGAACATGTAGTCTGAAGGTAAGTCGATGAGACCATTATCCAAGTCCGCATCGAAATCCCCAATTTCGAGATCTCCATTAGTGGAGGAAAAACCATTAGTAGTCACATTAACGTCTGGCACCTGCAAAAAAAGCAGTGGCGCATCCCCGGGATTATCGGGACTAATCAAACTACCCCCAATATTCAATTCAGAAGTAAAGTTGTTGAGGGTAAAATTCAGGATTGTGTCCCGGTTCAGAAAAGCTACCATATTACCATTACTGGTAAAAGCTACTCCTGAGAGCAAACCCTGTAATACTCCAGTATCCCCCGCATTAGGAGTACCACTGTTATTAGCATCGGTAAAGCTCGCAGCAGTTGGTTGAAAACTAGGATTGGTGAGAACTCCATTGCTGCTTTCGATGGTGAGTTGCTGGATACCAACGTCAAATAACTTAACATTACCAGCTGCATCTGTACCGGGGACAAAAAAGGCGGCCTGACCACTAACATTACCACCTGTTACTTCAATACCATTAGAAGATTGAGCAGTAGCAATAGGAGCCAATAGAGCTGCTAAGCCACCGACGATACCTAAACTAATAATGTAGCGAATTGATTTAAAAATCATCTCAAGACTCCATCACTGAATCACTAAATAAAAAATAGATTACCCTGCTGAAAATGGTTAGGTCACCAAGTATTTATAGAAAGGGGGGAGTATATATTTTGACCAATAGATGACCCTCAACCAATCTATCTATAGGACTACTCCGTATACAGATTACAAGCGATCGCTAAGGTTTCTGCCCAGATAGACGCTCACTTTTCGCTCAAGTTTCTCCCTGTAGCAAATCTTTACGGAAAGGGGAAAGCTTTGGGTGAAGCGATCGCTATTGATCTTTGATAATTTTCGCGCTATACTAGGAATCGCTGTAGAACCAAAAACCTAACACCTAACAGCAGCTTCTTGTGAGACAGGCACCTTGCCTGTTTCGCAGGAAGTCATATTTTTAGAGCATACTGAAGAGTGAGTAAGCTAAGACGCATTTAATTGGGTTGTCTTAATGCCAATCGGTCGGGCGTATGCAATCGGGCGTATGGCAATCGGGCGTATGCAATACGCCCCTACGGTTTTTATCACCTGCTATTGTAAAAAAATGTATCAAAACACAATAGCGATCGCAAGCTCAAAAATCGCTAACTCAAAAAATTAGGCAAAAATGTCAGGATCGGCCTTCGAGATCCGTCTTATATATAGAGGGCTATATTCTTAAACCTTAACTCACATCTCGGAGGTCTGTCATGAGTCTATATATAGACAACCAGGAAAGAAGTTATACCACGATGGGTATACTTCGGTGGTGGCCACAATTGTGGGCAATCACCTCACCCAACCCATCAGGTGGCTCCAATAGTTAACCTACATCCTTCTAGTATTCCAGGAAAACTCCAATCCCTTGCGAAGGTTAAAACGCTGATCTATACCAGCAATATTCCTTCTGCTTGATTTAAGAGTAGTTGGCTCTCTGATTAGCGGCGGCTACCGCGAGAGTGCTAACTCTTTCAGGCAAGGGAGAGAAGCCACATATTACTAAACAGACACCTATTATAGGGCAGGCAATTGTGCCTGTCGAGTTGATGTTGCTCCAGTGAGCGTTGGTTGGCACTGGGTAGGGTTTCTGCTGGCTTGGAGATGCAATGGGGATTCAAGAAGGAAGAGTTTTTTTCCCGATTTATCTTGCATCGATTTGGTGTATTACCAGTTCAGGAATTATGTCAGATTGTCAATCAATTACTGCATCGTCTCAGCAGAGTTGCTCTCAAGATTTAGGCCAAGAGTTTTGGCGGCAATGGGAGGAGTATCGAGATTATCTTTACCGTTGCTGCATTAAGTGGATGGGGGGGAACCCGATTGATGCGGAAGATGCCCTTTCGCGAGCGATGTTGAAGGCTTGGGAGAAGGTACAAAAGTTTGCGGGTCAAATTACTAATTTTAAGGGTTGGTTAACCAGTCTGACTCGTAATCTCTGTGTGGATATTCATCGAGAACACAGTCGAGGAGCAAATCGAGTTGAGGAGATAGAAGTTTACGCTTATTGTGAGGAGTCAGAATTGGTAGGGAGTGAGGATACCCCTGAAAGTGCAGTGGAGACTGATGAGCAAAGGGTTGTGATTCGCCGTGCTATTGATAATTTATCCCCCAGGTTGCGGGAGACATTTATTTTACATTTTTATCAGGATTTATCTTATTCAGAGATTGCTCAACAGCAGGAGATTTCTTACCCGAATGTCTGCAAGCGGATTTCCCAGGCGCGGCGGATTCTGCGTGAGGAGTTGAGGGGATATTTTGTTGGGGAGGAGAGGGATTCGGAGATAGTAGTTGAGACAGACACGGAGACGCGGGGACGCGGAGACGCGGGGACATCGGAGGTATCGGCAACAACGGAGTCGGTAGTTGGGGAAATTTCCCAGGAGAATGAGGAAGTTGAACCGATTGTGGGGGAGACGGTGAGTTTATCTGAAGTAGTGGAGGAAGTGGAGACTGTTGGTGAGGAAGCGATCGAGGATTTATCTTCTTCGGAGATTGTTCAACAGCAGGGGATTTCTTATCGGAATGTCTGCCAGCGAATTTCCCTAGCATGGAAGGTTTGGCGTGAGCAATTGAGGGGATATTTTATCCGGGATGAGGCTGATGATGAAGGTTCGTTTCTTTTGAGTCAAACTTCTTCAAATCTGCCTTATCCCAGAGGCGTCAAGCTAGAAAAAAAGCTCCTAAAGTTCAGAGACTGCGTTTGGAAATCGTCTTATCTACAGAATCCAACAATTAAGGAAGATTCAGCTTAAAGCATGAAATCCAAGGTTGTTCGTGGATCATGTCCACCCGGTGATTCTCCAACGAGATCCATCTCAAGCTATTGACAATGCTGATTCTGATCAAGATCAAACTAGAAACTTCAGCATTGTAATACCGACAGATGTATCTACCTATCCACTTTACTTAAATAAAGGAAAACTATGAATTTCAAACGCTTTCTTGGCACTGTTGTTGCCTTCGCTTTGTTTGTTGCTGTTGCTTTTAGTGTACAAGTTGATTCTGCTAAAGCGGCTGCAGTGGGAGCATGGACACCTTATAGTTCTGAGATCACACCAGAAGCATCTGAAGTATTTGAAGAAGCTCTTGATGGTTTAGTTGGGGTATCATATACTCCAGTAGCCTTTGCCACTCAGATTGTTAGCGGAACAAATTACAGCTTTTTCTGCAATGCTAAAGTTGTATATCCTAATGCACCGAATGAAGCAGCTATAGTTGATATCTATCAACCCTTAGGAGAGAAGGCTCAGATCCAAGATATCCAACCAATTAGGCATTAGATACTGGATCAAATTACCAAGGGAAACTAAGATCCGCCGATCCCGTAGGGTGCGTTAGCAGGGGAGAAATCTATCAATAATATAGATAATCTTTGCTCCTGCGTAACGCACCAAAACCCTTTGTGGAACTAACCTAGCCACAGCAGTAAGGTATGTTAACAATACTGATGAGTACGATTGGGAAATCGCTTATTGCGAGGGAAACGCGATCGCTAACATCGAAAGTAACATAAAGGAGAAGTTACAGGCAAGATGCCTGTTCCACAATAATTTTTAGCTTATTCTTGAGTTGAGGTTTTGGGTTAATCTAGGAGATTAGGGGATCGAATTTGACATCTTCCACAGCGCTTGAGATCCCCGACTTCTTAATTACACCTGTGATTGATTTGACAAACCGGAAGAAGAAGTCGGGGATCTGGAATACTCGCGATCGCATTTACTATAGGAACAGATAAGCGATCGTATTCAAGATCTGTAGTGCGATCGCGAACTCCTTCTAAGGATCAGATGAGGGTTGTGATCGCTTTCTTTACCAGAGACTACCTTATATGCGCACAAATTTCCCATTATTCTTCAATAATAACATAAAGGAGAAGTTACAGGCAAGATGCCTGTTCCACAATAATTTTTAGCTTATTCTTGAGTTGAGGTTTTGGGTTAATCTAGGAGATTGGGGGATCGAATTTGACATCTTCCACGGGCTTGAGATCCCCGACTTCTTAATTACACCTGTGATTGACTCGACAAACCCGAAGAAGAAGTCGGGGATCTAGAACACTCGCGATCGCATTTACTATAGGAACAGATAAGCGATCGTATTCAAGATCTGTAGTGTGAGCATCTTGCTCACTCATAATTGACATAAACCACGCGCCTGAGATCCCCGACTTCTTAATTACACCTGTGATTGATTTGATAAACCCGAAGAAGAAGTCGGGGATCTGGAATACTCGCGATCGCATTTACTATAGGAACAGATAAGCGATCGTATTCAAGACCCGTAGTGCTTTAGCGCCTGAGATCCCCGACTTCTTAATTACACCTGTGATTGACTCGACCAACCCGAAGAAGAAGTCGGGGATCTAGAACACTCGCGATCACATTTACTATAGGAACAGATAAGCTATCGTATTCAAGAGCTGTAGTGCGAGCATCTTGCTCGCTAATACTAAAATAATGATTAATCCTGAATCCCGGATTCGGTCAATGACCAACCAGCAACTACGAACATACTTTCGAGAAACACAAGATGAAGCAGCCTTTCGGGAAATCTTAAGTCGAGGACTTGACGAAAAAGATAAAGCTGCTGCTTGTGCGTTCAAAGCATGGCAAGAGGAAAGAGCGGCGACGTATTGAGTGTGATCGCGAACTCCTTATTGACATAAACCACGCGCTTGAGATCCCCGACTTCTTAATTACACCTGTGATTGACTCGACAAACCGGAAGAAGAAGTCGGGGATCTAGAACACTCGCGATCGCGGATTTTGTAGGTTGGGTTGAGGCAACATAGGCGCAAGCCTTCATGCGCAGAGTAACCCAACACCATCTCCAGCTTGTATTACCTTAAGAGAGTAGGATTTTACAGTCGTTCCACCTACTCTTCCGGTAAATCCCTAACTCCTGTCATATACTCGATAATGACTTCTAATTTAGCATCTAGTCGATTAAATCTATGCTCTGTATTTTGTTCTAGCTTGGTTATTCTCGATTTGATTTCGTCTAAATCTTCTTCTATTGCTTCAAATGCCAAACTGAGGCGACCTCTAGGTTCTACATCTAGTTCTATCGTTTTTAATCTTTGTTCGAGGTTGATTAGTTGGCGCGAGTGCTCGTTAATCCTTTTGTTCCGTTCTTTTTCACTCATTATTGGGACTTTATATATGCGTATAGTTTGCTCATTGTAAAATATAGCTGATAGCTAATTAGCGTTTTATTGAAAAACTGTATCGAAAGGTTCTGAACCTAAGGGACTGGGTAACCAACCAGCAACATTCTTGCGTTTAGCTAACAGGGGTTGGGAGTGGACAATGGGTAGGCGTACCGCTTCCTGGTGGATGATTTCGTCTACTTGAGCATAAATTTTGGCTCTCTCTTCCTGATTGCCTGTAGCACGTCCTTGAGCTAAAAGTTGGATGACTTCTTCGTTTTGCCATTCCCCCAAGTCGGAAGTTGCACCAGGACCAAAGTGAGCATAGTAGAAATTATCCGGGTCGCCGTAGTCTCCTGTCCAGCCCAACATAAAGGACTCAAAACCGGGAGCCTGTTTGCGCTCATCTAGATAGGCTGCCCAATCTTTGGTTTGTAGATTAACTTTAATCCCAATAGCAGTTAATTCCGCTGCAAAGGCTTCGGCGATTGGTTTTGGGGTGGGGAAGTAAGGACGAGAAACTGGCATGTACCATAAGTCTAAGTCAAACCCATTGGGATAACCTGCTTGAGCGATCGCTTGCTTGGCTTGGTCGGGGTTATACTGATATTCTTCTACTTGGGTAGATTGATATTCCTTAAGAACCGGGGGAAGAAAGTGGGGGTCGTTTTCCCCTAATTCTCCCCAAAAGGCTTGAACAATTTCTTTGGTATTAATCCCTTGGGTGATCGCTTGACGTACTGCTATCTTAGAAAGGGGTTCATAGCTGGGATTGAGAGCTAGGTAGCCTACATTAAAGGAAGGTCGAAAGAGCGGTTCTATATTAGAGTCCTTTTCAATTTGGGATAACTGATCCGGAGCTAAATCTGCGGTAAAATGAATCGCACCTGCCCGTAATTGGGCTAATCGAGCCGCAGGGTCAGTGACAAAGCGAATGACTAACTGTTCTGATTTGGGTAAATCGGCTTTCCAATAGTTAGGATTCTTGGCTAGTAAAATGCGATCGCCTTTAGTCCATTCTTGGAAGATAAATGGCCCTGTGCCTACGGCAACAGAAGCTGGAGTGCCGTATTTCTCAGCTGCTTGCCGAATTGCCTCCGGACTAGCGATACCAAAATAACCAGAAGCGATCGCGGCAGGAAAAGCAGCAAAAGGCTGTTGCAGGATAAATTTTATCCTATATTCATCTTCTACTACTACCTCTTGCAGTAGAGATTCCGCTTCTCCCTGATAGCCACCGAACAAATCTGCCCAAATATCATAGTTTTTCCCAGCATCCCGGTAACCAAACTCACTTTCTGGATTCCACCAACGTTCCACATTGAACTTTACCGCTTCGGCATTGAAGTCGGTACCGTCGTGAAATTTTACCCCTTCCCTAAGTACAAAGGTCCAACTCTTACCATCTTCTGCAACTTCCCATGCCGTTGCTAACCCTGGTTCAATTTCTGTAGTACCGTGTTTAACCTCTACCAAGCGATTATAGATTTGCTCCTGCACAATAATCGAATTACCGTCGGTAATATTCCCTGGCTCCAGGTTAACCGGTTCTCCTACCGCACCGTAAACCAACACTCCCGCCGGTAAGGTAGTGGATTTTGGGGTACTATTACAATTAGCTAGAACTAAGGCCAAGGCAAAAGCAACTATTGCCAAAACCACTGACTGCAAAAATGGCGGTTGCTTGCTCATATAGTAATAAGCGACAGAAACTGCGACAACTCAAACATACCATACTACCCATTGCCTATTGCCTATGGCAAGAGTGCCTAACTTCACAAGTCAATTTTCTTGATTGCGTGCAAGATCTCAGCTAAACTGACCAATGCCAAAAAAGAAATACCAATAACAAATAACAAACAACTATTGACAAAGATTGCGATCGCGCTTTTTCCAATCTGTATTCGTCTCCAGATAATCCTCCAACCAATTACAGCCTTTTGTTTGTAGCTCCCCTGTCTTTTGAACTTCATCGACATTCCACAGAATCACTGTGTGATCACTACTAGCAGAAACAACGGTCTTACTATCTCGCCAAAAAGCGACACCATTGACTGCATCAGTATGGAGGTAAAAAGTACCTAGCAGTTTGCCCTTGAGATTCCAAAGCTTGACAGTTTTATCGACACTTGCTGAGGCAATCAGCTCACCATCTGGACTGAAGACAACTTGATTTACTGATTCAGTGTGTTTGTCTTCAAGGTTACCAAGATCATGCACAAGAGTTAGCAGAACCCTGTCTCGCTGCCAAAGCTTAACTGTGTTGTCCGCACTAGCTGAGGCAATCATTGTACCATCAGGGCTAAAGGATACATCGTTAACTGCTCCTTTATGCCGTGTTAGTTTTGAGAGCTGCTGACCGGTAGGACTCCAAAGTCTGATACTATTGTCCGAACTTCCAGATACAATCAGCTTACCATCCGGGCTAAAGGCAACGCTTTTGACTTTATCTTCATGACCTCTGAGTACTTTGCCCTCACCACCATCAACAGGCCAAAGTTTAACTGTGTAGTCGTCACTAGCAGAAGCAATCACTTTGCTATCTGGGCTAAATGCTACCTGATTAACTTTATCCTGTTCTGGAATCCTCTTGAGTGGAGTGCCATCTTGCTGCCAAAGCTTGATCGTTTTGTTCCTAAGAGCCGCAGCAATAAACTTATTATTAGGGCTAAAGGCTATACCTCTAACCTCGCCATCTACAGACAAGGTTTGTTGCCACAAATTTTCTTGGTTCCACAGTTTTACTTTCTTATCGTCACCGGCAGAAGCAATCAACTTTCCATCCGGGCTAAAAGTGACAGCTTTGACTACATCTTGATGCCCATAGAGAATTTGAGGAGCATTGGCATTTTGGTCAAGTTTCCATAGTCTAACAGTATTGTCTGCACTGGCGGAGGCGGTATTATAACTCTTGGGTTCAAAGGTGACACCGGTGACGTGATCACTATGCCCAGTCAGATTAGCTAGCAAAGTACCATCGGGCTTCCAAACTTTGATGGTTTTATCGTAACTAGCAGAGGCAATTCTATTGCCATCGTCACTGAAAGCCACTGCTAAAACTATATCTTTGTGTCCTGTTAATGTTCTGCTCAAAGTGCCATCTCGATTCCACAGTTTGATGGTGTTATCGCTACTTGTCGAAGCAATCAGTTTTCCATCGGGGCTGAAAGCAACAGATTCTACATTATCTTTATGCCCTTCGAGGGTTTGGATTAGAGTGCCATCTGGTTGCCACAATTTGATGGTTTGGTCATCACTAGCAGAAGCAATCAGTTTTCCATCGGGGCTGAAGGCAACAGATGTTACCTGATCAGTATGCCCTTCGAGGGTGTTGATTAGAGTGCCATCTGGTTGCCACAGTTTGATGGTTTTGTCATCACTAGCAGAAGCAATCAGTTTACCATCTGCTCTGAAGGCAACGTCTCTAACTGCATTGCTATGCCCTTCCAAGGTTTTGATGAAAGTGCCATCTGACCCCCACAGTTTGATAGTTTTGTCAACACTTGCTGAGGCAATTTGTTTGCCATCAGGACTAAAAGCGACGGCGTTGACTGATTGTTTATGTCCCTCCAAATTCTTCTCTAGTTTGCCTTCCCGATTCCAAAGTTTGATAGTATTATCTTCACTGCCGGAGGCAATCAATTGACCATCGGGACTAATGGCAACAGCTAGTACTGTTGCCTGATGCCCTGAGAGGCGATTATACTCTCTCACCCCGAAAACTGCTTGCTGAAGTGCCGCTTCCACAGCTTGTTTGTCAGCACTAGTATCTTGGTTAAGGTTTTGCAGTACTTGCTTCCCTGGTAACATTTGCAATAAAGGTTTTAATAGTTTATTGGTGCCAGCATTTGCTTCTTGGTTAACCTTGTGCAGTGTTTGCTCCGCTTGGAGTGCTTTGAGTAGAGCCTCTAATTTGTGATTAGAGGTATAGAGTGCTTCAGAGGATTTAGCCTGGGCTTCGGTAGAGGAAATTTGTGCCTTACCTTTGCTTTGTTGTGCTTCTTCCCTCTTCTCAACTGCTTCGAGAAAGGAAAAACCAGCTATCCCTGCCAACACCAAAGAAGCGACAAACCCCACACTCACCACAACCAGGAAAAGTTTTTGTAGTCTGGCAGACTTTTGCTGTTGTGCTAGCCTCGCTTCAGCCTCTTTTGTCTTTTCCTCCTGCAAGCGCAGCAATTCAGCTTGTCGGGTTTTTTCCGCTTCTTCTGCTGCAACAATCGCTTGGTGACTTTCCTGGGTAAATGTCTGTTGCAAAGCTGTAGGGACAGGCTGTTTTTTCTTGGCTAAAGCGGTTTCCAACCAGTCTTGAGCAACAGCAAATTCACTCCCCCGCAACAGCAAATCTTTACTCTTGTCTTCTTGCTCCCATTCGATGGCTCTTTGTAACCATTTAGTATGACTACGGACATACTCTCTGTCTACATCTAGGGTTCTCACCAATTCGTTAAAATTGGCATTAAAATCTTGCTTATTGAAATCAATCCACTGTACCTTAGCTAACTCGGGATGCAAATCAGCGGGATTTACCTGGCGATGCAATACTGTCACAAAACGCTTGTTCAACGAAGCGGCATATTCCACTTCATCTTTACAATAAGGGGAATTCACCGAACGAGGTGAGAGAATAAACAAAAAGTTATCACAGGCTTTAATTCCTCGATTAATCTCCTGCTGGAAATCACTGCCTGAGGCAATACTTTCTTGGTCAAACCAGGTAGTTTTCCCCTGCATCTGTAAGCTATCATTGAGCTTTCTGCCCAAATCCGAGTCGGCACGGGAATAGGAAATAAATACATCCAACGACTCTAAAGGCGGTTGCCGCAGACTTTCGGTAATGAACTTTTCTTGTAAGGATGTGGGGGGATGCTGTTTCCTTTTTTGGGCTACTTTCAACCAAGTTTCGGCACTCCGCAGGTTATACCCCCGCAGCAAAATACTCGGATTCTCATGCTGCCGCTGCCACTTGAGAGCCTTAGTCAACAGCATTTTATGCTTATGGTAGTAAGCCTCATCTTGATGCAAAATCTTCAACAGTTGGCTTTCATCAAGTAGGTAATCGTTTTGCTTGACATTGTTGGTAAGGTCAATATATTGCAATTCCCGCAGCGCCTTCGGTATCAAATTTGACTCAGTTTCCCGCACTAATACTGGAATAATCCGCTTGTTGAGGGATAGTGCTAAATCTAATTCCTGCTGACAGTATGTCGAGTTGATGGATTCAGGAGAAAGCAGAAAAACCAAATTATCCGCTTGTTCAATCCCTCGGTTAATCGCTTCCCCAAAATCTTCCCCGGTTTGAATATCCGTGAGATTCGTCCACACTGTAATACTTTCCCGCCTCAGGCTATTGCGAATCTTCTCCATGATCCCCCGATCCTGATCCGAATAGCAGAGGAACACCTCAGTCATCAAGTTATTACCATTCTTGATACTCTCGGTAATATATTCGCAATGCAAATCACTAGGAGTGCAAGGGGGTTGCTCCTCTTTGAACCGGATCTTGAGCCAAGAAGTAGCCTGCTGTCTCTCTTCCCCAGTTAACAGATAACTCGTTTGCTTTTGCTGGCGTTCCCACTCCAAAGCTTTGACTAAAAATTGGGTATGCTGATCCACATAATCAGTATGAGATCTGAGTAACTTAATTAAATCCCCTAAGGATTTGTCAAAATCATCCCTTCCCTCGCGGAAATACACCCAGTTAATCTTACTAATGGTGGGATGCATATTAGGAAAGCTCGAATGTAACCCTTTAGCCTTGTATGCCTCCCAATCCTGAGCAGTCCCATGAGGATTTCTCTGTTGCCAGGTTTCCCGACTAATTTGCTCTACGTGGAGTAAGGGAATAATCCGTTTATGACAGTTAATCGCTAACTCAATTTCTTTGCCACAGTAGGGAGAATTTACCGAATGGGGTGCAATAATAAACAGGAACTGACGCGCCTTCTCAATACCATCATCGATTTGATGCTGGAAATCTACTCCCAAGGGAATGTCATTGAAGTCAAACCAGACTTGGAATCCCTGTTCCTCCAATCGACTTTGCAGTTTAATGGCAAAAGCTTTACTATCTGCTCGTCCGTAAGAAATGAAAGCGTCGAAAAGTTGCATCGTCTTTAAGTTATCTGCACGAAGATAGGAGTTAGGGAACAGGAATAGGAAAAATTAGCTCTTGTCTCTTTAGTTCCCTTATATATAAGACGGTTGTCAGAGTCAATTCCTGACTTTTGCGAGTTAGAGCCAACGGTACTCATTTAAGGCTAAAACCCAAGCGATGACTTGGTTGTGTAGAATGTAGTAGAACGAAAGCGATCGCAAAATTTAATTTTTCTTAACATTAAATTACGTGTATTCGTAGGGGCGGGTTTAGGGATATCTTAACGCCTTCAACGATAACCATCATCTCAAAACCCGCCCTAGCGATAACCTTGCGGTAATGGGATATCTTAACGAATTCAACGATAACCATCATCTCAAAACCCGCCCTAGCGCTCACCTTGCGGTAATAGGATATCTTAACGCCTTCAACGATAACCATCGAACAAAACCCGCCCTGGCGATCACCTTGCGGTAATAGGATATCTTAACGCCTTCAAGGATAACCATCATCTCAAAACCCGCCCTAGCGATAACCTTGCGGTAATGGGATATCTTAACGCCTTCAACGATAACCATCATCTCAAAACCCGCCCCTACCAATGGTGTCGATGTTGGCAAATTCGATAACAAAAAAATGCGATCGCTTTGATGCACTGCCTTAGGCGATCGCACGTATGTCATTGGGGCGTATGCAATACGGGGCGTATGCAATACGGGGCGTATGCAATATGGGGCGTATGCAATATGGGGCGTATGCAATACGCCCCTACTTTTCTTACCAATTTATCTAATCTCTGTTTTTATCCTGATTCGGAGCATACTTTTGACAAATTGTACTAGCCTTTTTGGCTGTACCAGTTTGAGGGTTGCTCACGACGGAATTTCCTTGCAACCTGTTGCATCCCATCCTAAACCAATCTTTCCAGGATGTACCACCTGGCCACAATCGCATTGTATAGTCCCAACTACCACTAACAAGAGATTGTCCATCTGGGCTGAAGGCAACTGACCAAACACCTCCCTTATGCCCTTTGATTGGTTCACTGATTGGTTTACCGTTTAAATCCCACAACCGTAGTGTATTGTCTTGACTACTACTGACAATAGCCTTTTTATCTGGGCTGAAAGCGACTGAGTAGACAGCACCCTGATGTCCTTGAAAGGGTTTACCAATGGGGTTGCCCTCTAAATCCCATAACTGGACTGTGCCATCATTGCCACTAACCAAAGTCTGCCCATCTGAACTAAAGCTAACTGACCAAATACGGCCACTACGACTTTGGAATGGTTTGCGGATAGGGTTACCTTTTAAATCCCACAATCGTATGGTCTGATCTCTACTTGCACTGGCGATAGTCTTGCCATCTGGACTGAAGACGACAGATCTAACTTCTTCTTGATGTCCTTGAAAGGGTTGACCAATAGGATTACCTTTTAAGTCCCATAACCGTATAGTTTTATCCTTAGCACCACTAGCAATTCTCTGTCCATCCGGACTAAAAGCAACAGAATAAACGATACCCTGATGACCTTGCAAGGGTTGACCAATAGGATTACCCTTTAAGTCCCACAATCTTACCGTCTTGTCATCACTGCCACTAGCAATGATCTTTCCATCCGGACTAAAGGCAACTGACCTAATACCCTCCTTATGTCCTTGAAAGGGTTTACCAATAAGGTTGCCCTGCTCATTCGACAATCTCACTTTGCCGTCATAACAGCCACTGATAATGTATTTTCCATCGGGGCTAAAGGCAACCGAAGTGACTGATTCGTCGTACTTTTGAATCGGTTGATAAGTCTGGTAACTTTTGAGATCCCACAACCGCACTGTGCTGTCTTCACTACCACTAATGATGGTTTCTCCATCTGGGCTCAAGGCGACTGAAGTTACAAAACCCTCATGACCCTTGAAGGGCTGACCAATAGGATTGCCATTGAGCTCCCATAACCAGACTGTGTTATCATCATCACCACTGACGACAGTCTTGCCATCCGGGCTAAAGGCAACTGAGGTGACATAGCTACGTCCAGTGAAGGGTTGAGCAATAGGCTCACCCTTTAAGTCCCACAACCGCACTGTGTTATCCCAACTACCACTAACAATCGTCTCCCCATCTGGGCTAAAGGCAACTGAGGTGACATTACTTTTATGTCCAGTAAAGGGCTTACCAATCGGCTCACCCTTTAAGTCCCACAACTGCACTGTGTTGTCCCAACTACCACTAACAATCGTCTTCCCATCTGGGCTAAAGGCAACTGAGGTGACATTACTTTTATGTCCAGTGAAGGGTTGAGCAATCGGCTCACCCTTTAAGTCCCACAACCGCACTGTTTTATCCCAACTACCACTAACGATAGTCTTCCCATCTGGGCTAATGGCTACTGAAGTGACGGAGTTTTGATGTCCAGTAAAAGGCTTACCAATCGGCTCACCCTTTAAGTCCCACAACCGCAGTGTTTTATCTGCACTACCGCCAACAATAGTCTTGCCATCTGGACTGAAGGCAATTGAGTTAATACCATGCTTCTGCCTCTGACTGCTTTGAGCAATCAGGTTGCCCTTTAGATCCCACAACTGCAGTTGTCCATCCGCATTCCCACTAGCGATTATCTGTCCGTCTGGACTAATGGCAACTGAAAGGACATAATAAGCTCCATCTACTCTGAAAATATCCCGCTCTATCACCCCTTCTCGAGCTACTTGTACTGCCTCAAATAAGCTAGACTGAACCTCCTTAGGAACCCGATTGAATAAGGATTTGCTCGTTCCAGTAGCTTCAATAGCACGCACTAATGCTTTTAGAGGGTTAGTTTCTAGCAAGTTCTTTACCAATGTTGCTTTTGTAATGCTGGAGTGTTTTTGCACTTCAAGGTACTCAATACCAGCTCCAAGTAATCCGACAGTTGCCAAAGCCAGCAGTAATTGTAAAATAAGTTTTTGACGCTTTTCCCGTTTGATTCCTGCCAAGATTGCATCGTTGCTTTTGGTAATATATTCTTGATGTAAAGGAGTTACCGCAGGTTGTTTGTTTTGTTGCTGGGCTTCTTGTAACCAGTTTTGAGCGATCGCAAAGGCACTTTCTCGCAACAGTAAGTCATTATTTTTACCCTTTTCCTGCCACTCCAAAGCCCGTTGCAACCATTTAGTATGACTACGGACATGCTCCCTATCTATATCCAGGGTTCTTACCAATTCATTAAAATTAGCGTTAAAGTCTTTTTGGTTAAAATCAATCTGCTGTACCTTGGCTAACTCTGGAGGCACATCAGCAGGATTTACCTGGCGATATAGCACTGTCACCAAGCGCTTATTTAACGAAGCAGCATACTCGACTTGCTCCTGACAATCAGCCGAGTTTACCGAATGGGGTGAGAGAATAAACAGAAAGTTATCACAGGCTTTAATTCCCTGACTCATCTCCTGCTGAAAATCTTCTGTATCTGAGGCAATAGTTTCTTGGTCAAACCAGGTAGTTTTGCCCTGCATCTGTAAGCTATCATTAAGCTTTCTCGCCAAATCTGAGTCCGCACGGGAGTAGGAAATAAACACAGCCAACGATTCTAAAGGAGGTTGCTGTAAGCTTTCAGCAATAAATTCTTCCTGTAACTGTGTCGGGGGATGCTGTTTTCTTTTTTGGGCTACCTTCAACCAACTTTCGGCACTCTGCCGGTTATACCCCCGCAGTAGAAGACTGGGATTTTTGTAATGCTCCCACTTGAGGGCCTTCGTCAACAGCATTTTATGCTCGTAGTAGTAAGCCTCATCCTCTTGCAAAATCTTCAACAGTTGGCTTTCATCAAGCCGGTAATCTTCTTCCTTAACATTATCTGTCAGGTCAATATACTGTAACTGCTGCAACACCTCCGGTATCGTATTGGGCTCCGTTTCCTTTACCAGTAATGGGATAATCCGTTTGTTGAGGGAAACAGCCAAGTCTAATTCTTGTTGACAGTAAGTCGAGTTGATTGATTCAGGAGAAAGGAGATAAACCAAATTATCCGCTTGCTCAATCCCTCGGTTAATCGCTTTCCCAAAGTCTTCCCCGGTTTGAATATCTGTGAGATTTGTCCAAACTGTAATACTTTCTCGCCTCAAGCTATTGCGAATCTTCTCCATGATTGCCTTATCCTGAGTAGCATAAGAGAGGAATACCTGAGTCATCCAGTTATGGCTATTCTTGATCGATTCAGTGATGTATTCGCAATGCAAATCACCAGGAGTGCAAGGGGGTTGTTCTTTTTTAAAGCGTATCTTGAGCCAGGATTGAGCTTGCTGCTTTTCTTCCCCAGTTAACAGGTATCTTGTTTGTTTTTGCTGGCGCTCCCACTCCAAAGCTTTGAGCAAAAATTTGGTATGCGGCTCGACATAATCAGTATGAGATATGAGTAACTTAATTAAATCGGCTAAGGATTTGTTAAAATCGTCGATGCCCTCACGAAAGTACACCCAGTTAATCTTACTAATGGCAGGGTGCATATTAGGAAAGCTCGAATGCAATCCTTTAGCCTTGTATGCCTCCCAATCCTGAGCAGTCCCATGAGAATTTCTCTGTTGCCAGGTTTCCCGACTAATTTGCTCTACGTGGAGTAGGGGAATAATCCGTTTATGACAGTTAATCGCTAACTCAATTTCTTTGCCACAGTAGGGAGAATTTACCGAATGAGGTGCAATAACAAACAGGAACTGACGCGCCTTCTCGATACCATCATCAATTTGATTCTGGAAATCTACTCCCAAGGGAATGTCATTGAAATCAAACCAGACTTGGAATCCCTGTTCCTCCAATCGACTTTGCAGTTTAATGGCAAAAGCTTTACTATCAGCTCGTCCGTAAGAAATGAAAGCGTCGAAAAGTTGCATCGTATTCGTAGGGGCGGGTTTAGGGATATTTTAACGCATTCAACGATAACCATCATCTCAAAACCCGCCCTAGCGATAACCTTGCGGTAATGGGATATCTTAACGCCTTCAACGATAACCATCGAACAAAACCCGCCCTAGCGATAACCTTGCGGTAATAGGATATCTTAACGCCTTCAACGATAACCATCGAACAAAACCCGCCCTAGCGATAACCTTGCGGTAATGGGATATCTTAACGCATTCGACGATAACCATCGAACAAAACCCGCCCTAGCGCTCACCTTGCGGTAATAGGATATCTTAACGCCTTCAACGATAACCATCGAACAAAACCCGCCCTAGCGATACAGCGCTTTGCGCTGTAATGAAGTACACTTTTCTCAAAGTCCCCCTTATTAAGGGGGATGCGAGGGGGATCAACAATGTACCGCATAACAGAGCAAACTGCTGTAACCTTGCGGTAATGGGATATCTTAACGAATTCAACGATAACCATCATCTCAAAACCCACCCCTACCAATGGTGTCGATGTTGGCAAATTCGATAACAAAAAAATGCGATCGCTTTGATGCACTGCCGTAGGCGAGATCGCACGTATGTCATTGGGGCGTATGCAATACGGGGCGTATGCAATATGGGGCGTATGCAATATGGGGCGTATGCAATATGGGGCGTATGCAATATGGGGCGTATGCAATATGGGGCGTATGCAATATGGGGCGTATGCAATACGCCCCTACTTTTCTT